>JBKJQC010000819.1:0-5492 GCA_046593995.1 Polyangiales bacterium | reverse complement strand
GGCAGCGCGTCTTCCGCGGGCGCGCAGTAGATCCGCTCACCGAGCGCTGCCGCCGAGTACCCGCACTGCAGCGCGATGCTCGACATCAGGAGATGCGATAGCGAGTGCAGGAGATAGAACCGTGCGCCGGGGAACTGCGGACGTGCCTTCGGATCGCGCAGCTCCTTCTCGTAGCCCGCGAGCAGCTGCTCCTGCCGTCGCTGCACGGCCTTGCGCTGCTCCCACTCGCGCACCTTGGTCTCGTCGAGGCAGAGAAGCACACCCTCGCCGAAGATCTCTGCGGCCGGCAACCAGTTCGCCGTGAGGCCGAGCGGCTGCATCCGGGAGGCGTCGTCGATGTCGCCCTGCAAGTTCGCTGGCGTGGCCGACAGACGCGTGAGTCCGATCTGGGCGCGCACCTGTCGCAGCTTCTTCGCGAGCACGACGTACTCCACGCGCGGCGGAGGCGGATGCCGCGCGTTCGGCAAGCGGCACGCGAAGAAGTTCTTCTCGCGTGGAGGGAGCTGTCCTTCGATTTCGTCCTTCGCGTCCATGAAGACGCGGTACTCGGCCGTCCGCAGACCCTCACGCGGTGGCGTCTTCCCTTTGCGGATCGTCTCGATCGCCGCGAACACATCGTCGTCGTCTAGGCCGTGGAGCGCGGCGCGCACGGCGGGCACTTTCTTCCGCAGGTACGTGACGTCCTCGCGGTCGGCCTCTTGCAGCGCGCTCCAGACGTCGGTCTGACTCACCTTGTCGAGCACCTCGCGTGACTTGTCGGGGATCGACAGCGCGCTCATCGACTGCGAGAAATAGCCGCTGCTCGCCGTGCGCACGAGCATCGAGATCTTCTCTTCGCAGCCCTTCTCTTCGCGTCCTTCGGGACCGAGCCAGGGACGGTCGCCACGGCAGTTCGGGAGCACCGCGGACTCGCGCGCCTCGGAGAGCCGACGACGCGTCGAGCAGCTCTTGCAGTGGACATGGATGTGCGCGAAGTCGCCGGACGCGCCTTCTTCGAGATGGAGATCCGGCGTCTCGCACTGGCCCTCGTACTTCGAGTGCGCGAAGAGGATCCAGGGGAACTCTTCGAGGTGGCCCTTGCTGCAGGTCGCGACGAACCGCACCGGCACGCAGGTGCCCTTGTTGCTGTTCGTGCAGCGGTGGACGTAGCGGCCTTTCTCCTTCTCGAGGTTCTTCGAGAGCGTCAGCGCGCGGCAGCGATGGCAGACGAACCAGTTGGGGAACTCCGCGACCTGGATGCCGTGGTAGCCGGACGGAGCGTCGTCGTCGCCAGCGGGCGGCAGGCGAAACGCCGCCGACGAGCTCAGCTCGATGCCGAAGGTCTCGAGGCGCTTCGCGACCGCGTCGCGGAGACGTGGCTCGTGGATGAAGCCCGACTCCTTGTGCTTGTCGTATCGCCAGTAGTCCAGCCCGCCGACCAGCACCGCGTGATCGAGCAAGTCGACCATCGCGCCGGGGCCGAACGTGGTGACCACCTGGCTCAGACGCACCTTGCCGTCGGGCGGCTTCTGTCCCTTGGCGTTCTTCCTCCCGGCGGCCATCAGGAGCGCGCTCCGAAGCGACGGCCGATGAGCCAGAGGTGCGCCGTGCTCTCGACGTCGCGCATGGAAGTGGGCGCCGCGAAGCGTGCGTCGGCTGTGTCTGCCGGCGGTCGCTCTTCGTCGAGGATGGTGAAGAGCAGCGGCTTCCCGCCGGTCCGCTCGCGGTCGTAGCGCGAGTAGCGACGCTGCTTCGGCTCTTCGGCGCTCGACGTCACGAGATCGGCCCAGGTGTCGAGCAAGTTGCCTCCGCGTGCGCGAATCTCCGTCTCCAGGCGCTTCTGCGCGGCGTGATCGAGATCGGGTTGTGCGGCTGCGCGGGCGGCGATGCTCGCGACGGCTTCGTCGCCGAGGGCGCGGTTCTTCGGAAGGTTCATCGCGCCGGTCGGCGGCGTGAGCGCGCTCGACGAGAAGCGGGTCATCGCGATGAGGGTGCCGACCAGCCCCCGGTCGAGGGCCGGTCCCGAGAACGGGGTCACGCTCGTCGCCTCGACGAAGCGATAGAAGCTCTCGTGATAGGGACCGAAATGCTCGTAGTGCGAGCGGTCGCGCGGCTTGTGTACGTTGAAGACGGTCACCACCAGGCCCGGCCACCGATCCTGTCGGCCGACGCGGCTCGACGCCTGGATGTACTCGGCGGTCGTCTTCGGCTGGCCGGCGACGACCATCAAGCCGAGTCGGTCGATGTCGACGCCGACCGAGATCATGTTGCTCGCGAGGAGGACGTCGACGGTCTCGGGATCGGCGTGCGTCTTGGCGAGACGGTCCTTGGTGCGCTTGACCGCGTTGGTGTTCTCCCGGCTCGTGAGCTCCACCGGCTCGAGGCCGACGTCGCGGTTCTTGAACCACAAGTGCCGACCGACGGCGTTCTTCGGACGCGCCTCTTCCGCGTCCTTGGTGCGCGCGAAGACCTCGTCTTCGACCAGTCGGCGCATCCCGCCGAGCTCGCGGAGGCTGTTGAAGTACCCCGCGAGCGTCATGTACGCATCGGCCGTCTGCTCCGGCGGGCCGCTCGGGTCGTAGACCTTCTCGGCGGCTGCGAGCAGCGTGCGATACACGCGGAGCAGAATGGCCTTCATGCTGCGCCCCTGCGCGGCGACGCCGAGGTAGAGGCGCCCCGTCGACGTGCGGTCGACTTTCGCGAAGTAGGTCTCGGAGTCTTCGAGCCCCGGTGGCGGGAAGAGCCGCGTGCCGTCAACGCGGCGGCCGAAGATCGCTTGGATCTGCGCGTCGGCGCGGCGAACGGTGGCGGTGGCGGCGATCACCTTCGGGCGCACCACGGCACCCTTCACCGTGCGCGACGAGAGCACGTCGACCGCGGTCTCGTAGAGTCCGACCATCGTCCCGAGCGGACCGGAGATCAGGTGGAGCTCGTCCTGCACGATCAGGTCGATGGGCTCGAGGCCACTGGGAAGTGCCTTGGTCCCCTTCGGCGCCTTGCCGTCCATCGGACCGAAGAAGCGGCGCCCGTCGCGTGCGGTGACCTTTCCGAAGAGCATCCCGACTTCGCCACGCCACGGCATCATCGCGAACTTGTCGACGGTGGCGATGAGGAAGCTCGGGAGCTCGCGGTAGACCTGCTCGTCGACGAAGACGACGGGGATCCCCTCCGGGTGATTGGCGCAGGAGAACTCGCACTTGTCGTTGGTGCAGCCGACACGGACCTCGTCGGGCGACGTTCGCGCCGGGAGGAGGGTGAGGCTCGAGGGACCGAGGTCCTTCCCGCACCACGGACACGCCGCGAGGGGACACGGGCTGCCGGCGACGCCGTTCTTGTAGTTCGTGACCTGCTTCGCGACCTCGGCCATCGTGTTGGCCGTTGCGCTGCGACCGACCCACAGGCCGACCGCAAAGCGCGTGTCGCCGAGCTCGGCGGGGATCTTCCGGCGCGCGGACTCGAGCGCGCAGATCAGGGTTGCGGCGCGTCCGAGCTGATCGAGCGTGAGGAGGCGGAGGGTGTACCGAAGGAGGACCGCGACGCCGAGACCGCCGTCCGCGAGCTTCGCGCGTCGCAGACGACGTAGCAGCAACGCGATGCCGATCACCCCGAGGTATGCCTCGGTCTTTCCGCCGCCGGTCGGGAAGAAGATCAGCTCGACGAGCGCGCGATCTTCGTGGTCACCGCGCGCGACGCCGTTCAGGTTGAGGAGCAGGAACGCGAGCTGGAAGAGTCGCCACTCCGGGCGCTTCCCCTCGGTGTAGCGATCGGGGCTGCGCTGTCGCGCGGCGTCGGCCATCGCCTTGTTGGTCAGGCAGAAGGCGCGGCGCACCTGCGCGTCGCTCGCGAGCAGGTCGATGCCCGCGGCGACGCGTGCGCGCGCCTCGTCCGCGCGGTCCATCAGCTGATCGCGCGTCTCGCGGCGCAGGCTGTCGCCGACGTCGACCGCGCGCTGGGACTGGATCCAGGCGGCGTATCGCTCCGGCAGGCGTGCCAGCTTCTCCCGCACGTCAGCTTCGCTCTCGAGCGCCGCGAGATCGTCCATCGCCACCACGACGCCGGGCTCGTCGTGTGCGGCGACACGCGGCACCTCGGACGTCGGCAGCCACGTCGTCTTCACGCGCGTGATCGTCTCCTGCCCGGCGGGCACCTCGGTCGCGATGCCGTGACCGACCGCGTACTCGCAGCGCGCGCGGAACTGGAGATCGGCGACCTTCTCGTCCCACTGGTCGCTGTCCTCGCCGGACATGTTCGGGCGCCGGACGATCCCTGCGTCGCACGCGAGCTCGAGCTCGACCTGGAAGATCATCTGCTCGTCGCGTCGCCCCTTCTCGCCGGGCGTCCGTTGGTTGACGAGGAAGAGCGAGAGCGCGCGCGTGCCCGCATCGACGCCGTGGGCGCGCTCGACCTCGCGGAGCTGGCCCGTGAGCACCAAGCCCACGGTATTCGGGACGGCGACGCCTTTCGCCAGCGTCTTCGGTTCGAGCGGCACGTCGAGCGCGATCGACTGCTTCGGCTTGCGTCGCCACCATTTGGCGGGCTGTTTGCGGCCCGATGCCACGAGCTCGATGGAGTACTCGGCGAAGCGCACCGTCGCGTGGATCACCGTGGCCTCGCGCGGGAGCAAGAGGCTCATCCCGAGGGACGCGGGCCAGAGGTTGCGTCGCTTCGGCTCCTCGGAGGTAGAGCCCGCCGTCTCTTCCTCGGGCTCGTCGTCCCCGGCCGCGAGCTGATCGTCTTCACCGACCTCGTCGGGGGCGCGCTCTTCCTCGGGGACGAGGAACCCGGTGAGGTAGTGGCGCGAGGGTGGCAGCTCGAGGAGCTCTTGCTCCGCGATCGCCGACTCGTCGTACGCATAGGGGCCGACGAGATCGGCGTGGAGGGCGCGGACCAGATGCTCGCGAGGGGTCACTGCATCTCAACATATCGAGAGACGGGCGCGAGCAGGAGGAAGACTGCGACTGCGGCGCTACGTCCTGAGCCGGTCTGTCTTCACTTGTGCGAGAGGCAGGCGATTCTCGCGCACGATGGTCTCGACGGTCTTTTTCTCCCGCGTCGCGATCTTCTCGAGGAACTCGTGCGGCTCACTCGCGGATTTTTGGGCGACGCGGAGCTGCCACACCTGCGCGCGATCCGGGGTCGAGTGCTCGCAGATGTGATTGAGGTGGCAGAGGAGGACGCCGACGGCGCGCACCGGGTTGTGACCTTCGCCCGCCGCGACGATGAGAGTGAGGTTCGTCTGCGAGAGGACCGTCATCTCCTTCGCGAGAGAGAGCAGCTGGCGATCGTTGGTGATCAGTCCATCCCAGCGCACGGGAGCGCGATGCAGCGCGAGGAAGAGCTGCCAGTCCTCGAGCTCGGCCCAGGAGGGGTCGATTGCGGATACAGGCACGAGCTCCGCTCGCAACAACGTAGAGAGCGTGGCGACGATCGGCGCCGGGAAGTTGTGGTCGAGCGCAAACCGCAGCATCACGCAGCGACGCGGATCGCGAGATTGGCGGCGAGCTGCCGCTCGA
>JBKJQC010000019.1:0-18525 GCA_046593995.1 Polyangiales bacterium | reverse complement strand
GCGCCCGACGCTCGAGAACGTGGAGTAATTGGTCTTCGGTTCGACCACCAGGTACTCGGCGGGCGCGCCGGTCATGGCGTGGCAGTAGACCGAGAAGGGCAGCTTGGCTGCTGCTGGCTCGATCAGATAGTTGCCGTCCCTTCGGCCGGGGTACTTCTTCTCGATGTCCACGCAGCTCGCCCCGCAGACCGTCGTCACGCAGTCGGGGACCTCGTTGTCGGCGTTGACGAGCGTGACGTCGTCCGCGTCGCGTCCGGCATACCCGGTGTCGGAGCTCGTCGCGACGCCAACGACGATTTTGTAGCTCCGGTTCCCGTCGGCGGTGCTGTCGTCGACCCCGGTGATCGTGACCCTCTGCGGCGCGTTCCAGTTCGCCGACGTGAAGACGAGGGAAGCCGGCGAGACGGTGCCCTCCTTCTCGTTCGAGCTCGAGAGCGGGATGGTCACGTCCGCCGTGGGCTTGCTGTTCAGGCGAACGGTGAACGTCGCGGTGCCGCCGGCCTCGGTGGTGACCAGACCCGCGATCGGCTCGATCGTGAAACCTGCCGTCTCGTCGTCGGTGTTGGTCAGCGTCGCATCGCCGGCGTCGAGGCGGGCGTAGAGCGCGTCGGCGCTGACCGCGGGGGCGGTGACGATCTTGTACTCCTGATTCCCGTCGGCCATGACGTCGTCGACGCCGACGACGGTCACCCGCTGCGGAGCGTTCCAGTTGTCGGCTGTGAAGACCAGGCTCGCCGGCGAGACGGTGCCTTCCTTCTCGTTCGAGCTCGAGAGCGGGATGGTCACGTCGGCGGTGGGCTTGGTGTTCAGACGTACGGTGAACGTCGCGGTGCCGCCGGCCTCGGTCGTCACTAGGGGCGTCGTCTGTGAAAGCGTGACGCCAGCCGTCTCGTCGTCGATGTTGGTGACCGCGGGATCGTCGGCGTCGAGGCCGACGTACGCAGTGTCGCTGCTCTTCGCGGGAGCGGTGAGGACCTTGTAGGCCTGGTTGCCGTCGGCGGCGCTGTCGTCGACGCCGGTGACGGTCACCCTCTGCGGCGCGTTCCAGTTCTCGGCGGTGAAGATCAGGCTCGCCGGCGACACGGTGCCTTCCTTGACGTTCGAGCTCGAGATCGGGACGGTCACGTTGGCGGTGGGTTTGCTGTTCAGACGCACGGTGAACGTCGCCGGCCCACCCGCCTCGGTGGTGACGAGCGTCGTGGCGCTCGTGATGGTGATACCCGCGGTCTCGTCGTCGGTGTTGGTGACCGTCGGATCGGCGGCGTCGAAATCGAGGTAGCCTTTGTCCGAGCTCGTCGCCGTGCCGAGCACGATCTTGTAGGCCTGGTTGCCGTCGGGCAGTGCGTCGTCGACGCCGGTGACCGTCACCTTCTGCGGCGCGTTCCAGTTCTCGGCGGTGAAGATCAGGCTCGCGGGCGAGACCGCTCCTTCGGTGGTCCTGCTGCTCGAGATCGGGATGGTCACGTTGGCTACGGGCTGGCTGTTCAGACGCACGGTGAACGTCGCGGAGCCGCCGGCTTCCGTCGTCGCGAGGCCAGTCGTGGGCGTGACGGTGACTCCGGCCGTGTCGTCGTCGCTGTTGGTCACCGAGGGATCGTCGGCGTCGAAGTCGAGGTACCCCTTGTCCGAGCTCGTGGCCTTGCCGGTCACGATCTTGTACGCCTGCGGTCCGTCGGCCACGGCGTCGTCCACGCCGGTCACGGTGACGGTCTGCGGGGCGTTCCAGTTGTCCGAGGTGAAGACCAACGACTTCGGCGAGACGACGCCTTCCTTCTCGTTCGAGCTCGTGATCGGGATGGTCACGGTTCCGGTTGGCTGGCTGTTCAGTTTCACGGTGAACGTCGCCGTGCCACCGGCCTCGGTCGTGGCGAGATTCGTCGCCGCGATCGTGACCCCCGCCGTCTCGTTGTCGGTGTTGGTCACCGTCGGATCGTCGGCGTCGACGCCCTCGTATGCCTTGTCGGCGCTCTTCGCCGGAGCGGTCATGACCTTGTAGGGCTGGTCCCCGTCGGCCACGTCGTCGTCGACGCCCTTCACGGTCACCCTCTGCGGCGCGTTCCAGTTGTCCGAGGTGAAGACCAACGACTTCGGAGAGACGACGCCTTCCTTCTCGTTGCTGCTCGCGAGCCCGACCGTCACGTCGCCCGACGGCTTGGTGTTCAGCCGAACGGTGAACGTCGCCTCGTCGCCCATCTCGGTGGTCTTCAAACCGGGGGCTGCGGTCACCGTGATCCCGGGGGAGTCGTCGTCGGTGTTGGTCACCTCGACGTCGTCTGGGTCGACCCGCGCGTAGTCCTTGTCGTCGCTGACCGCGGCGGCGGTGACGATCTTGTACGCCTGGTTGCCGTCGGGGCTCGGGTCGTCGACGCCGGTCACCGTCACCATCTGCGGCGCGTTCCAGTTCTGCGTGGTGATCGTCACCGACTTCTTGTCGACGGTGCCCTCCTTCTCGTTCGACGAGTGGATGCCGATCGTGACGTCGGCCGTCGGCCGCGCGCTCAGGGCGATGGTGAAAAAAGCCCTGTCCCCCGCCTCGGTGGTGCGCAGGCCGGTCGTGGGGGTGACCACGATCTTCGCCGGCGCGGCCGTCTCGGCCGTCGCATCGGCCTCGTTCCCCGCGGGAGCGCTGGGATCGTCGTTGCAGCCCGAGGTCGCGAGCGTCGTCGCAAGCAGGGACGAAAAGGCGAGACCTACAAGGAAGCGCGGCGTTCTCATGCCCCTGATGAGCCACAAAAACCTACGCGGCGCTACTGGTCTTCGTACGGAGCGCAGCCCTGGGTCTATCGGAGGCGCCGGCGACGGCCGTACTTTCCCGGGATGAGGCTCGCCGTCACGCTCGTCGCCTTCGCGCTGGTTGCTCTCGTGCCTGGCGCGCCCTCCTCGGCATCGGCCGCACCGGCGCAGAGCGCGCCTCCTGCGCCGGCACCGGCGCCCGCGCCGAAGAAGAAGCCGCGGCTGGGTGTCGAGGTCGGCAAGGCGGATGGGCAGGGCGTCCGCGTCGTGCGCCTCGTGAAGGACGCCCTCGCGGAGAAGATCGGCATGATGCCGAACGACATCCTCCTCGAGGTCGACGGCGCGCGCATCACCTCGGTGCTCGACTTCGTCGAGAAAGTGAACGCGGTCAAGCCGGGCGCGGTGATGTCGATCCGTGGTCTCCGCGACGAGAAAGAGATCGTCTTCAGCGCGAAGCTGCCCTGATCACGGTTCACGGCACGCTGCGGCTCGCGAGCGGCGCGCCCCAGATTGCTACCGCACCGCGCCACGTCCAGCAATGTGCGTCTCCCCGGACATGCACTCCATGCGCGGCGCCGCCACGCGCCGCTCCGTCTCGTCGTGGCACATCGACTGCAGAGACGCCTTCGCATGCAGCCGCAGTACGTGGGCTTGGCGTGGATGGCGTGGGCGATGGATCACGGTCTCGCGGTCGTCGCCGGAGTCCTCCTGATCGGCGGCATGCTGGTCGCGAGTGATCTGCGCGCCGACGACGCGTGAGTCTCTCGCGGGTTCGTCGCGTAGCATCGCGCGATGGACCCCGTCTTCGTCGGGCTCGGCATCCCCGCGCTCCTCTTCCTCCTGCTGTTCGTCCTCCGTGGCCTCCGCCAGGTGAACCAGTGGGAGGTCGCGCTCAAGTTCACGCTCGGGAAGTTCACCGGGAAGGTGGAGCCGGGGCTCAGCTTCGTGGCGCCGCTCTTCCAGCAGATGATCCGGGTCGACACGCGCATCCGGAACCGCGATCTGCCGAGCCAGCAGGTGATCACGCGCGACAACGTCACCGCCACGATCGACGCGGTCGTCTACTTCAAGGTGGTCGACGTCGAGAAGGCCACCCTCAATGTCGAGAACTTCGAGCTCGCGGTGAAGGACCGCGCGAAGGTCGTCCTCCGTGACGTGGTCGGCGAGATGTCGCTCGAGGAGGTCCTCGCGAACCGCGACGAGGTCGCCGCCAAGGTGCGTCTCGCCGTCGAGCAGTTCGTGTCCAAGTGGGGTCTGCACGTGGAGCTGATCGCGCTCCAGGACATCCAGCTCCCGCCGTCGATCCAGGACGCGATGGCCAAGCGCGCGATCGCCGAGCGGGAGAAGCAGGCCGTGATCATCAAGTCGCAGGCGGACCTCGAGAGCGCGCAGAACTTCGCCGACGCCGCGCGGCTCCTCGACGCGTCGCCCGGCGGCATGGAGCTGCGGCGCCTCGAGGCGCTGCAGAACATCACCGGGCAGGGGAACAGCAAGGTCATCTTCGACCTCGCGAAGCCGCACCGGGACCCGCGCTCGGAGGCCGCCGGGATCGCCGCCGCGCTCGCCGAGGATCACCGATTCCGCATCGCGCCGGTCCAGAGCGCGCCCGAGCTCGCCGAGCGCGCGCAGGCCGAAGAGGAACAGGAACGGTCCGTGATCAAGGGTGTGCGTTGAAGCGTGACGTCGAGGAGGTGCGGGCCGCGGCGCTCGCGCACCTCGGCGTCCGCGACGGCCGCGCGCGAGAGATCCTCGCCCACGCCACCATCACCATCGAGGCCGACGACGCGCGCTGGGAGGCTTCTCACGGAGACTTCGGCGGAGTGCGCGTCGTGCTCGGGACCGACGCCCGCGCGCTCGGAGCGATCACCGCCCTGCCGGCGATCCACGACGCGCTGTGCGACGCGCTGGCCGCTGCGGTGAGCGCACCCGGCGTGTCGATGACGTCGTTCGTCGCGCGCTGGACGTCGGCGTCGCCGGCGCACGCGTATCGTGGCTCCCGTGACGTCGACGTGACGTCCGACGATGCGATCGCGGAAGCGCTCGTCGAGTTCTTCGAGGGCGCCGGCGAGTCGGAGCGCACTCCCGACGCGATCCGCCGCGCGACCGCGCTTCTCCGCGCGCGGTAGGACGGACTCTCGAGATCACAGCCGAGATCCCAAGTGGTCCCGCCCGAGGCGCCCCCTCTCACCCGATCTCGACGCCGCACACGTTCGCAACGTTTGCCCAAACCCGGTCAGACCGTGAACTCCCGGTCACACGTTCGCAAAAAGGCGAACATCACGAACGTTTGCCTCGTCGTCGCGGCGCTCCTGGCACCACCCCCGCGACGCCGCGCCGAACGTTGCAAGCGTTTGCCCTCGTTGCGCCGGTCTGGGCACGTCACTGCCGACTTTCGGCGGAGCCATGCGCGGCCGCTCCTAACGCGAGACGCGGCGCACGTAGATCCCGATGGAGCGTGCGAGGAGCGCGCCTGCCCGGCGTCGCACCGCGATGTGGAAGAGTCTCTTCACCGCATCCTCGACGCCGCGCGTGGCAGCGATGGCGAGCTCGATCACGGCGTCTCCGCGAAGCCCCATCTGCTCGTACGCCACTGCCATATCCCAGTGCGTCCCAGCCTCGCCCTCCTGCTTCATCGCGGTGAACAGCGCCTCGTTTCGCTGCGTGCGATCGATGTTCCCGCCGAAGAACGCCTCGATCTCCGCGTCTTCGGCGTTCCAGAACCAGCTCGTCACCTGCTTCGCGCAGGTCACGCAGAGCGACGCGCCGTCTCCTTCGACGAACACCTCGCGCTCCTCACCGCACGCCGTGCACCGCATGTGTCAGCGTCATACCAGCGCGAGGAGCGCTCCGTAGAGCGACGCGACGAGGAACCCGACGAACCCGACGAAATATCCCGTCTGCCAGCCGAGGTGCGCGAAGCGACCCTGCTCCGCGTCCTTTTCGGCGAGCACGTCGAGGCCGGTCGCGAGCTCGAAGAGCGCGTCGTACCCGCTGATCGCCGCGCCGACGAAGAGCATCGCGATCAGCTTCTGCATGGCACGCGACGCGCTCGACGAGGACTGGAGCATCACCAAGAGCACGAGCACAGCGAAGACCGCGAGGCCGAGCGCAATCCCGAGCTGCTCACGCGCACGGCGCCGTATCTCGAACGGCGGACGCGCGATGTCTTCGCCCTCGTCGACTTCTCCCGACCCCATGAGAACCCCCCCGGGCTACTCGTTCATCATTCCACGCCTCCGGGGTCGGGGCCACCGCACCTCGTCACCCGAGAAAAAATCACAGGGAGGCGCGGAGAAGAGGAGGCGAGAGGGAGGCGAGACCCGAGCGGTGCTGCCGCGCGTCTTCCGCGACGTCGACGACGCACAGGCACGCGCGAGCCTCGTCTCGTCGAAGGAGCGATCGGCAGACCCATCTCGCCTCCATCTCGCCTCCTCTTCTCCGCGCCTCCGTGTGAATCTCGAATCTCGCTCGCAGCGTTGGTCAGCGCCGTCGCGGGGGTCGGGGCGGCGGTGGCTCGGCGTTCCGCGGATCGTCCGGCCACGAGTGACGCGGGTACCGTCGCATCAGCTCGCTCCGGATTCCGGGATAGTGCTTCGTCCAGAACCCCGCGAGGTCGGTGGTCACCTGCACGTCGCGCAGGTTCGGCGCGAGCAGGTGCAATACGAGCGGCACGCGCCCGGACACGATCCGTGGCGTGTCGACGCTGCCGAAGAAATCCTGCAGCCGTGACGAGAGCGAAGGGGTCTGCCCCGGGACGTACTCCACCTCCGCGCGGCGTCCGTTGCCGAGGACGATGTGGGTCGGCGCGAGCTCGTCGAGAGCGCGCATGGCGGCGTGCCCGAGGGTCTGTCGGACCTCTTCGAGCAAGCCCGCCTGCCGTAGCTCCGCGAAAGACTTCTTCCCCGCACACCGCGCGACCAGCACCTCACGCAGCGCCGCATCGTCGAGCGGGGTGATCCCCGCGCGCTCGGCGAGATCCTTCGCCGACGACACGAGAAAGGCGATCCGTGCGCGGAGCGCGTCGAGCCCCTCTGCAAACGTCGAGATCCCCGCCGCGAGCGCGCGATCGACGAGCGCGCGCGTGATCTCCCCTTCGGCGGACTTTCCCGCGGGCCGCTCGTCGAGGACCAGCTTGTCGAACGTCATGCGCTCGGTCGCCTCGACACGCTCGGCGGTCGCGTTCCAGCTCACGTCGACGGTCTCGCGGACGTCCTCGGGGAAGAGGTCGATGAGCCAGTCCGGCTCGATGGCGCTCGCCATCCAGACGACGGTCGCGCCTTTGCGGTCCTGCGCTTCCACGGCGACGAGGAACGGCGCGGTGCGTACGACGCTCGACTCCGCGAGCTGCGCGCTCCCCCCGGTCGAGAGCAACAGATCGCGACTCGCGCCGAGCCGGGATCCCGCGGTCGGTCTGCGCTTCGCGACGCGATCGGGGAACCCCGCGAGGATCGCCGCGCGGATCGCGGCGTCGGCGTCCTTCGGGGCAGGGTGATCGCTTCGTGACACGCGCCTGAGCTGTGCCCGGATGCGGTCGATCTGCAGCGCCGCGCCTGCATCGACCCCGGTGCGCGCCTCCAGATCAATCATCCGCACGATCAGATCGCTCGTCGCATCGAGGCCGCGATCGTCGCTCCTCCGGTAGACGTCGCGACCGTGCGCCAGGATCGCGGCGGCGAGGCACGCGTCGTCCGCGACCCCACGCCGTTCCCCCTCGACGACGATGCGCGCGAGCCGGGGAGCGAGCGGGAAGCGGATCATCCGCCGGCCGATGTCGGTGACCGCCCCGGACGTCTCGATCGCGCCGAGCCGGCGGAGCAGAGCCTCGGCGCCGTCGATCGACGCCGCGGGGGGGGGCGTGAGCCAGGGGAACGTGCGCGGATCGACGCCCGAAGCGCGGAGCATCAACACCGGCTCCGCCAGATCGGCGCGCACCACCTCGGGCGCGTCGTGCTCCAGTCGCGCGTCGAAATCGCCCTTGGTGTAGAGCCGGAGCGCGCGTCCGGCGCGCAGACGGCCTGCGCGCCCCGCACGCTGCGTCGCCGAGGCGCGCGAGATCTTCCCGACGTCCAATGTCGCGCGACCCGTCCACGGATCGTGGCCGGCGATGCGCGCGAGCCCGGAGTCGATCACGGCGACGATGCCCTCGATGGTCACCGAGGTCTCGGCCACGTTGGTCGAGAGGATGATCTTGCGCCGCGACGCGCGGGCGATGGCCTGATCCTGCTGCGCGGGCGGCAGATCGCCGTGCAGCTGGACGAGCAGCAGATCCTCGTCGCGCGCGACGGACTCGCACGACTCCGTGCACTTGCGGATCTCGGCGGCGCCCGGGAGGAACACGAGGACGTCGCCGTCGAGCCCCTGTCGGCAGAGCTCGCGCACCGCACTCGCGACCTGCGACGGCAGCGGACGATCGTCCGGCCGCGGCAGGTGCTCGACCGCGATGGGAAACGCGCGCCCCACGCTGGTGACGATCGGAGCGTCGAGGAACGCGGCGACCGGCCCCGCGTCGAGCGTCGCCGACATGACCACGATCGCGAGCTCTTCATGCCGAGAAGCGCGTTCCTCGCGGAGTCGTCGCAGGAGGCCGAGCGCGAGATCGCTCTGCAGGTGCCGCTCGTGGAACTCGTCGAGCACGACGCAGCGCACCGAGCGCAGCGTGGGGTCCTCGAGGAGCCGGCGCGCGAGGATCCCTTCGGTGAGGAACGACAGCCGCGTGTTCGGACCGATCGCGCGATCGAACCGTACGTCGTACCCGACCACCCCGCCGACCTTCTCGCCGCGCTCTTCGGCGACCCGCTTCGCGCTCAGGCGAGCGGCGAGGCGACGCGGCTCGAGGACGACGACGTCGCCTTCTTCGCCGCGCGCGATCATCCCTTCGAGGATCGCGTCCGGCACCCGCGTCGTCTTGCCCGCGCCCGGCGGCGCCTGCAGCACGACGACCCCACGCGCGAGCAGCGTCGCCACGAGGTCGTCGAGCAGGGGATCGATCGGGAGCGGGACCTTCGTCTTCAACGACCGGCGAGCTTGCGTAGCACCGTTTCGGCCGTGGTGGTCCCGCAGGATGGTCGGGCCGTTCTTCTCCCAACCCACGGTGCCGGTCCGCGGCGGGCTGGTGCGAAGGCTCGCGCGGTGTCACGATCCGCTCGTGAACCGAAGTTCGATCGCCCTCGTGCTCGCTGCGCTCGCGGTTGGATGTTCGCTCGAGATCTCGGGCATCGCCGACGTCGAGATCCTCGACGTCGACGGCGGCCCCGACACGGACTCGACCGACGTCTTCGTGCCCGGGGACGACGTCGAGCCGGACACCATCGCCACCGACACCGACCCGACGGACGCCATCGACACGTCGGTCGGGGACACGAGCAAGACGGACACGGGCACGACCGTCGCCGAGGTCGCGATCGACACCTCGCCCGACACGTTCGTCCTCGACACCGGCTCACTCGACACCGGTGCTCCCGACAGCGGCAGCCCGGACACCGGTCCCTTCGACACCGGCAGCCCGGATACCGGTCCGTTCGACACCGGTGCGGACGTCGGTCCCACGGCCGGCTCGCTCAGCGGCACGGGCGCGCAGTTCACGGCGACGCCGCTCTCGCTCTCGACCGAGGGCGCGCTCGACTGGGCGCATTGGGGGCGCAACGACGTCGGTGCCTGGAACCACAAGAGCGGCGCGAACCTGATCACGCAGGGGACGAACGGCAGCCCCTCGCGTTGGGGCGAGTTCCCGATCGCGTTCACCTGGGTCGGCGGCACGCCCACCGCGACCGAGGCGACGGGGACCAACGACGGCATCTACCACGCGACCATCGGCAACTCGTTCAACTTCGAGGTCGCCGCGCACCACACGCAAGAGCGCACGCTCAAGGTCTACACGACGTGGAACGGGTCCACCGGTACGATCACGGGCACCCTGAGCGACAACTCCGCGCCGCCGTGGGCCTCCACCATCCCGCCGGCGGGCGGCACCGGCAATTGGATCCAGGTCGCCGTCCACACGATCAAGTTCCGCGCGGGCTCCCCAAACCAGAAGCTCGCAGTGAAGATCACCACGACTGGGGGCATCTACGGGATCGCCCTGCTCGCCGCGACCTTGCAGTGAGAGCATTCGTCCGAGGCGCGGTACGCTGACGGCGATGAGCGCCGCTTCCAAGTCGCTGCAGGACGAGTACGCACCTCACAACCAGTGCTTCGGCTGTGGGCCCGCGAACGACAGAGGGCTCCGCATCAAGAGCCACGTCGAGGGCGACGAGGTCGTCGCGGAGTTCGTCCCCGAGCCGCATCACCTCGCGTTCCCCGGCGCGGTGAACGGCGGCATCGTCGGCGCGCTCCTCGACTGCCACAGCAACTGGACGGCCGCGTGGCACTTGATGAATCGAGCGCACGAAGCGGGCGGTGAGAAGCGACTGCCGTGCACCGTCACCGCCGAGTATGCGATCAAGCTGAAGCGACCGACGCCGCTCGGTCCGACGCTCCATCTTCGCGCAAAGGTGGTCGACTCGAGCGACGATCGTGCGGTGGTCGAAGCGACGCTCGAGGCGGACGGCAAGGTCACCGCGACGTGTCGCGGCACCTTCGTCGCCGTGAAAGAAGGGCACCCCGCGTTCCACCGCTGGTGAGCCGCGGCACCCGTGTTGCACCGTTCGCGTTGCAACCTCATGAGATCCTCTGCCTTCACGCTCGTGGTCCTCGGCGCAGTGTGGCTGAGCGGATGTGCTCGCGATCCCGAGGGGAGCCGTGCCACCAGCACGTACGCTCAGCCGTCGGTCACGGTCCCGCTCGTCGCGCCGGTGGCGAGCCCGCCGACGGCTACCGGTGGTGGGCCCACGACTGCAACGCCAATCCCTCCTCCGCCCCCCGCTCCGTCGGCGGCAGCGTCGAGCGAAGTCCGGCACGAAGGCGATCTCGCGCGCCAGCCGGTCGATCCGCGCACGACGATCGGCGGCGTGGTTGCCTCACCGAACGGCGGCGTGATGGGCGTTCCGGGATCGCGCATCGGCGGCGTGCACGGCGCGGTCGCACCGCCTGCTTCGGCCGCACCTGCGAGCGCGCCGAACGCTGCGCCCTCCGTGAGCGCGGAGGCACCGGCCGCATCGGCGAGCGCGGCACCTTCGTCGTCGGTCGTCCCGCACGCGTACCCGATCATCGTCGGTCCCGGCGTCGGCGGCGCAGGGGGCGGAACCGTTCCTCCGGCCACGCAGAGTCCCAACAACGCACCGGTGACGCCACCCGTCGTGGTCCCGCCGACGGGCGGCGGTGGCGCAGGCGCGATCCCTCCCTCGGGCGGCGCAGGCGCGATCCCTCCTTCGGGCGGCGCAGGCGCAGTTCCTCCCTCGGGGGGCGCGGGCGCTGTTCCTCCGTCGGGGGGCGCGGGCGCGATCCCGCCGACCGCCGGCGCAGGAGGCACGTTGCCGTCACCGGGCGCCGCTCCTCGGTGAGTCGCTCAGCTCGTCTCAGAGCGCTGCTTCGCGTCCGAAACCGACCAAGACGGGTTCCGGGCGCAGGCGCACGTCGAAGCGTGTGAGCACCGCGTCGGTCACTTCGCGCGCGAGCGACAGCAGCTCGGCGGAGCTGCCGCCGCCGTGATGCACCAGGGCGAGGGCGTGCTTGCTCGAGATCCCCACGTTGCCGCGGCGTGTGCCCTTCGTCATCCCTGCGCGCTCGATGAGAAAACCGGCGGAGAGCTTCACGTCGGATCCGCTCGGGAAGCGGGGCATCTCGGTCGGTGACGCGATGACGCCGTCGGCGACCGCGCGCGCGGCGATCTCGTCGGCCTTTGCCGCCGTGACGATCGGATTCGTGAAGAACGACCCGGCGCTCCGACGGTTCGGATCGTCCTCGTCGAGCACCATCGACTTCGCGCGCCGCAGTCGGACGACCGTGTCGCGCACGAGCGAAAGCGTCGGTGTCCCCCCCGCGAGCGCCTTCTCGAGCTCCGCGTAGCGAACCGACGGCGCACCCCCCGTCGGCAGCGCGAACGTCACCGACGTCACGAGCTCACCGCGCGCTTCCTCCTTGAAGAGCGAGTGTCGGTAGGTGAAGCGGCACTCGTCGCCGCGACGACGAAGCTCCTGCCCGGTGGCGATGTCGATCGAGCGCACCGAGACGATCGTCTCCGAGACCTCCTGACCGTACGCGCCGACGTTCTGGATCGGGGTCCCGCCGACGTGGCCCGGGATCCCCGACAGACACTCGAGACCCGCGCGTCCTTCGGAGACCATGCGCGCGACGAAGGGGTCCCAGGGCTCGCCGGCTGCGACGGTGACCTCGTCGCCGGAGACGGACACGCCGCGCGTCGCGACGCGGATCACGAGCCCGTCGAACCCGCGATCCGCGACGACGACGTTGCTCCCGCCGCCGAGCACCAGGATGGGAACGCCCTCGGTCCGCCCCCACGCGAGCGCCTCGAGGAGCGTGTCGTCGCCGTCCGCGTCGACGAAGAAGCGCGCGGGTCCGCCGAGCTCGAAGGTCGTGAACGGCGCGAGCGCGACGTCGTGACGCATCCGCGCGAGCGAAGCCACGCTCAGCGCTCGCTCATCACATGGAGGTTTCTGCCGGTGAGCACGAGGCCGTCCCACGCGTCCGACTCGGCGGCGCGCACGACCGCGTTCGCGAGGATCTCCACGTCGATGGAGCGCGTGTCGTCGGCGAAGCCACGCGCGAAGAGCTTCACCGGAGCCCACAACACGTCGAGCGCCTTGGCCGCAGCGCGCCCCGGACCGACGATGAAGCTCGGTCTCAGGATCACCGTCGAGAGGCCGGCCTCTTTCACCGCGGCCTCGGCCGCTCGCTTGGCCGCGGGGTAGGCGCCCGGGCTCTTCTCGATCCCCGCGGAGCTGAGGAGCACGAACCGGTGGACCCCGGCGCGCTTCCCGGCCCGGGCGAGGGCGCGCGGAATCCCGATGTCGACCGTGTCGTAGCTCACGGCGTGCTCGCCGTTCTCGGCTGGCCTGAACTGCGCCCTCGTCGTGCCGACCAGGCAGACGATCGTGCTCACGCCGCGGAGCGCTTCGGTGAGGGCGTCCTCGTCGAGGAGGTCGACGGAGACCGTCCGAGGATCGTCCTTCCACGGAGCGCGCTTCGCGGTCGAGGGGCGGAGCAAGAGCTTCGCGTCCGGCGGGAGCTGCGGGAGGACGCGCAGCCCCGTGTACCCGCTGATTCCTGCGACCGCGATCATGTATGGGAGGGACTGCGCGAGTGTGCCACGGACGAAACCTCTATCACTTCCGGCGCGCGCCGGCCCGTGCGAATCGTCGCGCGTGGCTCCGAAGAACGCCGCTCCGAAGAAAGCTCGCGCGTCTCGTGCGTCGTACTGGCTGATCAAGAGCGAGCCGTCGGTCTACGCGTTCTCGCAGCTGCAACAAGATGGAACGACGCGCTGGGATGGCGTGCGCAACTTCGAGGCGCGGAACAACCTGCGCGCGATGCAGCGCGACGATCTCTGCCTCTTCTACCACTCGAACGAGGGCAAGGAGATCGTGGGCGTCGCGCGAGTCGCGAAGACCGCATTTGCGGATCCGACAGCCGATGAGGGCGACTGGAGCGCGGTCGAGGTCGCGTCGGCGTTCCCGTTGGCGGAGCCAGTGACCCTGGCCACGATCAAAGCGACGAAGTCCCTCGCCACCATGCAGCTCGTCACGAAGTCGCGAATCTCCGTCGTCCCCGTGACGAAAGCCGAGTGGGACGCCATCCTGAAGCTCGGAAAGACCAAGTCTCCCATCCCTCGTGCTCAACGTGAGTGAGTCGATCATGCCGTTCTTCCAGACGCCCCCGACCCTCGGCAACCAATACCTCGACGATCGCGTCCTCCGCTCATGGCTCGCGCGCCACCTGCCGGAGGAGGTCCGTCGCACGATCGATCCGACGCTCGCGGCCATGGGGGAGCTCTCCGGCGGCTCGCTCTATCGCATGCAGCTCGAGGATCGGCTGAACGAGCCCCAGCTCGTGCAGTGGGACGCGTGGGGGAACCGCGTCGATCGCATCGAGGTCTCGCCGCTGTGGAAGGTCGCGCAGAAGATCGCGGCCGAGCACGGCGTCGTCGCGACTGCGTACGAGCGCCGCCACGGAGCGTTCTCGCGCGCGCACCAGTTCGCGCTCGCCTATCTCTTCGACCCCTCGACCGACGTCTACACCTGCCCGCTCGCCATGACCGACGGCGCCGCGAAGACGCTGCTCTCGCACCGGAACCAGCCGCTGATCGATCGCGCGCTCACCCACCTCACGAGCCGCGATCCGGCCGAGATGTGGACGTCCGGGCAGTGGATGACCGAGCGCACCGGCGGGTCGGACGTCGGGATCTCCGAGACGATCGCGCGGAAGGAGCCCGAGGGGTGGCGGCTGTTCGGCACCAAGTGGTTCACGTCGGCGACGACCAGCGAGATGGCGCTCACGCTCGGTCGACCCGAAGGGAACCCCGCCGGCGGTCGCGGCCTCGCGCTCTTCTACGTCGAGCGCTATGCGCCCGACGGCACGAACAACGGCATCTTCGTCAATCGCCTCAAGGACAAGCTCGGCACGCGCAAGGTGCCGACCGCGGAGCTCACGCTCGACGGTACGCTCGCGACCCCGGTGTCGCTCGAGGACGGCGGCCTCGGCCACGGCATCCGCAACATCACGCCGATGCTCAACGTCACCCGCACGTGGAACGCGGTGGGCGCGACGGCCGGCATGCGCCGCGGCCTCGCGCTCGCGCGGGACTATGCGCAGAAGCGCGTGCAGTTCGGCGGGCCCCTCGGGAACAAGCCGCTCCACGTCGACACGCTCGCCGGCATGCAGGCCGAGTACGAGGCCGGCTTCCAGCTCGCCTTCCGCGCCGTCGAGCTCCTCGGCAAGGAAGAGGCGAACGAGCTGAACGCGCACGAGGCCGATCTGCTCCGCATCATCACGCCGCTCGCCAAGCTCGTGACCGGGAAGCAGGCGGTCGAGGTGACGAGCGAGGCGCTCGAGTCGTTCGGCGGCGCCGGATACGTCGAAGACACGGGGCTCCCGCGCCTCTTGCGCGACGCGCAGGTGCTCCCGATCTGGGAGGGCACGACCAACGTGCTCTCGCTCGACGTGCTCCGCGCGCTCGGTCAATCGGGTCAGGGAGGGGGCGGTGCCCTCGCCGCGATCCAGGCCGAGGTGCAGCGCGCGACGAAGGACGTCCGCGACGCGCAGCTGGCAAACGCCGCCGAGGCCGCGAGAAAGGCGGTCGCGCACGCGAGCGCGTGGGTCGCCGAGGCGTTCGCGAACGATCGCCAGGTCCTCGAGGCCGGGGCGCGTCGCTTCGCGCTCACCCTCGGCCGTTCGCTCTGTCTCGCGCTCGTCGTCGAACAGGCGCAGTGGTCGATCGATCACGAGCGTGACGGACGCGCGCGGCTCGCGGCGCTTCGGTTCCTCCGCCACGGCGTCGATCGTATCAGCGACGTCGAGCTCTCCGACGCGGCGCTCGCGCGGGACGAAGCCGTCGCGGTATGAACGCAGGCCTGATCCGATGACGCCGGGCACGCTCGTCGGAGATCGGTTCGTGATCGTGCGGCTCGCCGGCAGCGGCGGGATGGGCTCGGTGTACCGCGCGAAGGATCGCCAACCCGAACCGTGGAGCAGCGGCGAGGTCGCGCTCAAGGTGATGCACCCGCGCGAGGACGAAGAGGTCGAGCGTTTCCTCGAGGAGGCGCGCACACTCTCGCAGCTCGTCCACCCGGCGGTGGTGCGCTACGTCGCGCACGGCAGCACCACCGATCGCCGCGTGTACCTCGCGATGGAGTGGCTCGACGGTCAGGATCTCGGGACGGTCCTCGAGCGCGGTGGGCTCGACGTCGGTCAGAGCGTCGCGGTGGCGCGCCGCATCGCCGAAGGGCTCGAAGCGGTGCACGCGCGCGGCATCGTCCACCGCGACGTGAAGCCGTCGAACGTGCTCCTCGTCGGCGGAGACGCAGCGAATGCCAAGCTCCTCGACTTCGGCGTGGCGCGCCGCGGCGACCGCGCGCGCGTTCTCACGCGCACCGGCGCAATCATGGGCACCGTCGGGTACATGGCACCGGAGCAGGCCACCGGGGCGAGCGACATCGATGCGCGCGTCGACGTGTTCTCGCTCGGCTGTCTGCTCTTCGAGTGCCTCACCGGGCGGCCGGCGTTCGTCGGCAACCACCTCGTCACGGTGCTCGCCAAGGTGCTGTGCGGAGACGTGCCGCGGTTGCGCGATCTGCGCCCCGAGCTCCCGGTTGCGCTCGACGCGGTCGTCGCGGGGATGTTGGCGAAGGATCGCGCACAGCGGTTCGCGAATGGAGCCGAGGTACGTCACGCGCTCGAGGAGCTCGGCGACCTCGAGGGGGGGCTTCCCTCCGCGGCGTCGAGTCGCCCGTCGATCCTCACCGCCGGGGAGCGACGCCTGGTCAGCGTGATGCTCATCGAGTCGCGCGCGGCTCCCTCGCGGCCGCCGCCACGCGAGGCTCACCCCTCGGAAACGCTCACCGTCGAGTCCGTCTCGTCGCACTTCGACCCGCTGCGCGCCATCCTCGAGAAGTTCTCCGCGGTCGCCCATCCGCTCGCGAGCGGCGCGATCCTCGCGACCATCTCGTCGCAGCGCACCGGCGCCGGAGAGCTGGCGGCGCTCGCGGCAGCGTGCGCTTCGGCGGTGCGCGAGGCCGAGCCGCTCGCGCGCATCGCGATCGCGACCGGTCGCGCCGAGACCCTCGGGATGTCCCCGAGCGGTCCGGTGATCGATCGCGCGGGGACCATCCTCCGCCGCACGCGCGGCCCGGGGATCTTCCTCGACGAGGTGACCGCCGGGCTCCTCGAAGCCCGCTACGAGCTCGAGCACGAAGGCGACGCGGTGCGGCTCGGACCGCGACGGACGGGGATCGGCGTCGCGCGCACGCTGCTCGGAAAGCCCACGCCCTGCGTCGGCCGCGACAAGGAGCTCGCGATCCTCGAGGCCACGCTGCGGGAGTGCGTGGAGGACAGCGTCGCGCGCGCGGTGCTCGTCACGGCCGCCCCCGGCACCGGGAAGTCGAGGCTCGCGCACGAGCTCTGCCTCCGCGTCGTCTCCGACGGTGCCGCCGACATCCTGCACGCGCGCGCGGACTCGGTCGGGGCCGGCGCCGCGTTGTCGCTCGTCCGACAGCTCGTACGCACTGCGACGGGCGTGCGCGATGGTGACGGGTTCGAGCGTCTCGAGGCGGCGATCGCCGAGCGCGTCGTGAGCGATCCGCGTCGCGTCGCGGAGATGCTCGGAGAGCTGATCGCGATCCCGTCCCCCGACGAGCCCTCCCCGCAGCTGCGCGCCGCGCGCAACGATCCGCGACTCCTGCGCGAGTGGATGCAGCGGAGCTTCGAGGAGTGGATCGGCGCGCTCGCGACGGCGCGACCGCTCCTCGTCATCGTCGAGGATCTGCACTGGGGCGACCTGCCGAGCGTGAAGTACCTCGGCGATGCGCTCCGCCGTCACCGCGAGCTTCCGTGGATGGTGCTCGCGCTCGCGCGGCCCGAGGTCCACGACGCCTTTCCCGAGCTGTGGACGTTTGCGTCGCCGACGGAGCTCCGCCTCGGTGGGCTGACCCGGAAGTCCGCCGAGCGGCTCGTGCGCTCGGCGCTCGGCGACGCGATCCCGCCGTCGCTCGTGACGAGGCTGGTCGAACGCGCGGACGGCAACGCGTTCTACCTGGAGGAGCTGATCCGCCACGTCGCGTCGAACCGTGATCCGCTGATCGCTCTTCGAGATCTTCGAGAAGGCGAGACGGATCTCCCCGAGACCATCCTGGCTATGGTGCAGTCGCGGTTCTCGTCGCTCGACCCCGAGGCGCGGCGTGTGCTCCGCGCGGCGAGCATCTTCGGCGAGACGTCGTGGGAAGCGGGCATCGCGACGCTGCTCGGCGGCGCGCGCAGCGCCGATCTGTCCACCTGGCTCGATGGTCTCGTCGCCGAGGAGGTCCTCGTGCAGAGCCGCGGCTCGAAGCTCGTCGGCCAACGCGAGGTCGTGTTCCGTCACTCGCTGCTGCGCGAGGCCGCGTACGCGACCTTGACCGGCGAAGACCGCGCGCTCGGACACGGTCTCGCGGCGGAGTGGCTCTCGTCGGTGGCCGAGGTCGACGCGCTCGTGGTCGCCGAGCACTTCGAGCGGAGCGGCGCCACCGCGCGCGCCGTCCCTTGGCTCGTGCGCGCCGCAAAGGCGGCGCTCTCCGGCAACAGCCTCGACACGGCGTGTCAGCTCTCGGAGCGCGCAGTCGCTGCCGGCGCCGACGGCGAGACGCTCGGCACGCTCCACCTCGTGCAGGCGCAGGCGATCGGCTGGCGCGGCGAATGGACGTCGGCGCTCTCGCACGGCCTCGAGGTGCTGCGGTGGTCGAAGGAGGGCTCGGCCGAGTGGTTCACGGGCCTCGCCGCCGTCGTCTTCGCCGGCGCGAACCTCGGCGATCCGATGGCGATCGCAGCCGTCGTCCCGCCCCTCCTCGCGTCGACGACCGAGCCGCCGCCATCGGGGCCGTTCGCGTACGCGGCCATGCTGATCGTGATCGGCATGTCGATCGTCGGCCAGCGCGCGATCGCTTCGACGTTCATGGAGCGGCTCGCGCGCGCCGAGACGTCTGGCACGCCCGATCCGGTGTTCCTCGGCTGGGCACGGATCGCGCGCATCCACACCGACATCCAGGAGCACGAGGACCTGTCGCGCGCGCTCGACGACGCTCGCGATTCCGAGGCGCAGTTCGAGCTCGCGGGCGATCGCGTCGGCGCGACCACGGCACGATATTTCGCTGCATTCGTGCGCTTCGAGCGCGGCGAGTACGAGCTGTCGAACGACGGCTTTCGTCGCAC
>JBKJQC010001143.1:0-3957 GCA_046593995.1 Polyangiales bacterium | reverse complement strand
GTTGAACGCGAAGTCGCGGTGGCTGTGGATCGCCGCCTTGGACTTGCCGGTCGAGCCCGACGTGAAGAGCCAGACCGCGATGTCGTCGCGGTGGGTTGGGAACGGGGTGCTGGCGGTCAGCGGGCTTACGCCCGCCGCCTCACGCGGACGGATCGCGTCGGCGAGGGCAGACGATGGACAGTCGCCGAGCGACTCGACCGGCCCCTCCGGATCGTCCCCGGTGGCGACGTCGGGCACCAAGAAAACGTGGCGCAGCGTCGGCGATCCACGGAACGCCTCGGTGAGCTGCTTGGCGGTGCGCGGGAGCGTGATCACACACGACGCGCGGGTGTACTCGACGAGATACGCGAGGTCCTGTGGCGGGGCCTCGGGGTTGCCCATGGTGAGCACCGCGCCGATGCGCAGGGTCGCGAAGATCGACCACGCGAAGGGCGGAGTGTCGGGGAGGATGATGAGGACGCGTTCCTCGGGGCGAACCCCGAGCGACTGCATCGCGGCGGCAAGCTTGTCGGTGCGCGTCGCGACCTCGGCGTAGGTCCACGCGCGCGCGCCATAGCGGATCGCGACGTGGTCTCCCCTGCCCTCCGCGAGGCGGTCGAAGAGGAAGTAGTCGGCGAGGTTGAACCGCTCGGGGAACTTCATGCTCGGGTCCTCTCGTTGGCGAGCATCCGGGTCGCGATGACCACGCGCTGGATCTCGGTCGTCCCCTCGTAGATGCGGAGCGCACGCACCTCGCGATAGAGGCGCTCCACCGCGACGCCACGCACGACGCCGAGGCCACCGTGGAGCTGGAGCGCGCGATCGATGATCCGCTGCGCAGCTTCGGTCGCGTACATCTTCGCGATGGCCGCTTGCTCGGTGATGGAGGCGGCGCCGCGGTCCTTTTCGAGGGCGGCGCGGAGGACGAGCAGGCGCGAGGCATCGAGCTCGGCGGCCGAGTCGGCGAGGTACGCCTGCACCTGCTGGAAGTCGGCGAGGTCCTTCCCGAACTGCTTCCGCACGGTGATCCGCCGGGTCGCCTCGTCGAGCGCGCGGCGCGCCATCCCCACGGCGGCAGCGCCGACGGTGACACGGAACGTGTCGAGCGTGGCCATCGCGATCTTGAAGCCTTCGCCGACCGCACCCAGGCGATCGTCGTCGGAGACGACGCAGCCATCGAGCTCCAACGAGCCGATCGAATGATCGGCGACGAGCTCGAGATCGCGGACGACGCGGAACCCCGGCGCGTCGCGGCGCACGATGAAGGCGGTGATGCCCTTGCGCCCTCGCTCGGGATCCGCGTTGGCGAAGAGCACGACATGGTCGGCGACGGGCGCGTTGCTGATGAACGTCTTGCGACCGGTGAGGCGCCATCGATCGCCATCGCGCACCGCCACCGTCTTCAGCGAAGCGACGTCGGTGCCGGCCTCGGGCTCCGTCAGCCCGAATGCCGCGACGCTACGTCCCGCGAGCGCATCGACGAGGTGGCGTTCTTTCTGCGCGGCGCTGCCGAAGGCGTGGATGGGGAACGTCCCGAGACCTTGCACGGCGAAGAGCGAGTCGGCGCTGCCGCTCGACCACGCGAGCGCCTCGCGGACGAGACAGAGCGCGCGCAGATCGGCGGGGGACGCGGCGAACAGCTGACAGAGGCCGAGCTCCCCGAGCCGCGCGATCGTGTCGCGCGCGAGTCGGTCCTGGTCGGTCGCTGCGGCCTCCAGCACGACGATCGCGGCGCTCGCGCGCTTCGCCGTCTCGCCGAGCGCGCGATGATGGTCCTCGAACATGAACTCCAGGTCCTCGTTCGACAGCGCCGGTCCGCGTCCGAGCACCGTGCGATCGATCGCGAGCGTGCTGGCCTTCTCGAGGCTCACTCGGGAGCTCCCTGGAACTTCGGCGCGCGCTTTGCCACCGCGGCCTGGTACGCCTCCTTGAAATCGGGGTGCATCATGCAGATGGCCTGCGCCTGCGCCTCCGACTCGAGCGCCTCGTCGAGCGTCATCCCGTGCTCGTCCTCGATCATCTGCTTGGTCATCGCGTGCGCGAAGGCCGGTCCGCGCGCCAGCTTCTGGGCGTACGTCATCGCCTCTTCGAGCGCGGCGTTCTTCGAGGGGGCGTCGTCCACGAGCCGGTTCACGAGCCCGATGCGATGCGCCTCTTCGGCACCTACGAGCTCTCCGCTGAAGAGGATCTCGTTCGCGCGACCGAGGCCGACGACGCGCGGCAGGAGATGGGCGGCGCCCATGTCCGCGCCGCAGAGCCCGACCTGCGGGAAGATGAAGCCGAAGCGCGCCGAGCGCACCGCGATGCGCACGTCGCACGCGAGCGCGATCACCGCGCCGGCACCGACGGCGACCCCGTTGACCGCGGCGACGACCGGCCGGCGGACGCGCCGCAGGTTGCGGATGAGCGCGCCGGTCATCCGCGTGAAGTCGAGGAGCCCCTTCATGTCGCGCGCGAAGAGCTCCGCGATGATCGCCTCCCGATCGCCGCCCGAGCAGAAGCCCTTTCCCTCGCCGGTGATCACGACGGCCCGCACGTCGTCGTCGGTCGAGAGCAACGGCAGGAAGTCGCGCAGCTCGGCGTAGACCTCGAAGGTCAGCGAATTGAGCGTCTTCGGCCGATCGAGCGTGACGAGGGCGACGCCCCCGTCGAGCTGGAAGCGGAAAGACTTCGGCTGCGGGAGCGTCATCGACGGGGGTCCCCCTCGGCGGATCGTGGTGTGGGGCGGGAATGGGCCGCGCGCTCGAAGTCCGCCGCGGCTCGTTCGCGTCCACTGGGGCCCGTGTCGGAGCGACGGGTCTCTCGAGCGCGAGCGGCGCCGTTGTCGACCGCGTGATCGAGCGCGATGCGGAGGCGCCCGAGCAGGCGGCGGAGCTCTTCCTTCTCCTTCGCCTCGAGCGGCGCGAGGATCTCCTCGGCGAGCGCGCCATGCTTCTCGATCGCCTTCTGCGCGACCTTGTGGCCGCGCGCCGTGAGCCACGCGCGGGTCAGCCGGCGATCGCTCGGATCGGGGCGACGCTCGACGATGCCGTCGCGCTCGGCCCGGTCGACGAGGCCGGTGAGGTTGCCCGCCGTGACCAACATGCGGCGCGACAGCTGCGCGAGCGTCTGGCCGTCCTCCCGCGCGAGCTGAGCGAGGAGATCGAAGCGC
Source organism: Polyangiales bacterium (assembly GCA_046593995.1). Classification (GTDB taxonomy): domain Bacteria; phylum Myxococcota_A; class Polyangia; order Polyangiales; family JADJMO01; genus JALHOE01. Next base: position 827 of record JBKJQC010001143.1, on the reverse strand, counting down.
GCGAGCGACAGCTCCGGTCCGAAGCCTCGACGGAGCGCTGCGAGGAGCAAGCTCTGCGACGCGAGCAGGCGCACGACGATCGAGATGGCGATCGGATCCGCGTCGCGCGCGACGGGCTTCGCGGCCTCGGCACGCACCGTCTTCACGACGACACCTTCTCCGAGGGAGGGGCCGCGGGGGGGAGCACGCACGTGGCCTCGATCTCGATCTTCGCGCGCGGCTCGACGAGACCGGCGACGCCGACGAGCGCCATCACGGGATAGTGTCGGCCGAGCCGCTCGCGCCATGCGGCCCCGATGGCGGCCGAGGACGCACGATACGCCGGGAGATCGGTCACGTAGACGGTCATGCGCGCGATCGACTGCGGCGTACCGCCGGCCTCGCGCACGACGGCGAGGACGTTGTCGAGCGCGATCGCGAACTGCTCGCCGAGGTCGTCGGTGTCGAACGTCCCCTCCGGTGCGTCGCTCCCGACCTTCCATCCGACCATGCCGGCGACGAAGAGGATCCGCTCGCCGGCCCCGGCCGTCAGCATGCCGTTCGCGTACCCACGCGCGCGCGGCCAGCTCGATGGCTGCACGCTCTCGAGCCACTTGTCCTGCGCATCAGCCAAAGGTGCTTCCTCCGTTGATCACGATCGTCTGCCCGTGGATCCCGCGCGCCTCGTCCGGGAGGAGCGCGGCCACCGCGTGCGCGACCTCCTCGGCGGTGATCAGCCTCCCCTGCGGGGAGAACCGCTCGAGGGCGCCCTTCGCGCCGTCCATGGTCACGCCGGTCTTGCTGGCGATGCGGTCGATCGCGCGCGCGGCCATGTCGGTCTCGACGAA
>JBKJQC010001135.1:0-5617 GCA_046593995.1 Polyangiales bacterium | reverse complement strand
CCCGAGACCGTCACGCCGCCCTCCCGCGCGTTGCGCGTTTGGATTTTCGCGCCAGCTTCCAGCCCTCCTCCCACTCGGCGCGAATGGCCGAGAGCTCGTCGGAGGTCGGGTCGGGCCCGCCGTACCATCGCCACGCGCGGTCGAAGGCTGCCTGGCGCGCGCCCTCGGCAGCGAGCTCCGTGATCAGCGCCGAAACGTTCCCCCCATGCTTCTCGGCGGCGAGCGCCTTGAGGGTACGCTTCGTTCCGCGGTCGACCGACACGCTGAACGTCTCGGTCGCGCCGCTGCGACGGCTCCTCTTCATGCTGATCGATGTAGCATGAATTGGCGACCCGCGTCCGCCGTCGAGCGGCGGGCCAGGCACAAGAGCCCGCGGGCGAAGCTTCGGGAACCGAGGGCGAAGCTGCGGGAGTACCCGCCCAAGCTCACGTCGAGATGACCGCCAGGAAGAGATCATCCTCTTCGCCGTTTAAGTAACGCAGGTGAGCACGCGCACTGGCCCCGCGACGGCGAGCGCGGACCGCAGTGCTTGCGTGTGGCTATGCACGATGCGAGCCTGTCCGTCGAAAGGCGCAGCATATGAGTGACCGATTCAAATCGCTCGCGTTCGCCATCGCGCTTGCCGTCGTCAGCGCTGCGCCAGCGGCATGCTCTTCGCGCTCCGAATCTCGAGCTGACGCAACTGGTGGGTCTCTGGCTGCCGTTGCTGATGCCGGTCAGCGGAGTGATCCAGTATACGACGCTGCTGTTGTCGATTCCGACGCAGCAACCGCCGACAGCTCTTCCGATGCCGCACCGGTTGATGGTGCACAGTGCATACTGGCGGGTACCTGGGACATTCCGCAACGCTCGATGGCGGCGACGATTTGCGAACGCGACAACCCGTGCATGGTCTGCGTTCAGTCGTTGAGTGATGCCGGCGAACCCATTTTGTGGGCAGCGCTGTGGCTAGCTCCGCCGTGTAGTTGCCCTCAACCAAGCTGGTGATCAGGTTTCAAGGGCGGAAGCCGTCTGACTCTGCACGGTCCCGCGTCCCCCGCCGCGCTCGAGCAAGCGCCCGACGAGTCCACCGATCTCGCGCGGAAGGCCTCTTGCTCCTTCGCGTCCGCTGAACACCGCTTGGCCGGCGGCGCAGGACTACCGGCTCTTGCGTCGGGCGCATGCCCGGCCAGCACGGAGACCAGTGCGTCCAACTGATGGGGGGTAGGAAGTTTAAGCCGCTCCTGGCGGATTCCAGGGCTCGAGAAGCCCGCAATCAGGGCAAGCGGAGGGGCGGTCTCTCGTGATCCAACGCAAGCGGGCGCCGCGGCGGGGCGCCACCGAGCGGGGGCAGGCGCCGTGGCGCGCGCCTGTGTTACACTCGTCAGTACATGACGCGCCGTGCCGGAACGACCACGACGCTCTCGATCTCCGTGGACCGCGAGACCGAGGCCATCCTGCGCGCGGAGGCCAAGCGCAGCTATGGCGGCAACGTGTCCGCGCTGGTCGCGGCTGTCGCCAAGGAGGCCAAGCGACAGGGGGCGCTCGACTGGCTCCTCGAGGCGTCGGGCAGCCCACGCATGAGCGACGACCAACGCGAGGCGCTGCTCGCAGAGATCGACGGGAAGCGACCGCGAAAGAAGCGTAGAGCCGCATGACCCTCCGCGGGGTCACGCTCGACACCGGCGCTTTGATCGCGATCGAACGGCGCAAGCAGCGTGGACTGCATCTGCTCGAGCTCGCGCAGCAGCGTCTGGTGTTGCTGGCGGTGCCGGTGCCGGTGGTCGTGGAATGGTGGCGTGGCCGCACGGACGTTCGCGAGAGGATCCTGGACGCGGTGAACGTCGAGCCGCTCTCGCTCGCAGTGGCGAAGGCGGCCGGTGAGGCGCAGGCAGCGCTGCCGCGAGCCGCGCCGCCCCCTTCGCGATCTACGATCGACGCGATCGTGATGGCGTTCGCCGCGAGCCGCGGTGACGTCGTTTTCACCGGCGACACAGCCGACTTCGAGCGCTTGCAGCGTCACTTCCCCAGCGTACGGCTCCTGGCGATCTGAAACGCTACGACAAGTCGCGGTGCGCGCCGCGCTCGGCTGATCCGCTCCCGGCTCTGCGCGTCGGGCCCGCGGTCGAGCGTTCAGAAGGTCGGACGATACGAGACGCCACAGACGCGTCCCATCGTGCCGCTCGGCGCGTAGATGTACCACCCCGGTTTCAGAGGAACGCCGCTCGTCATGATGACTCCGGCGCCGACCTGGATGACGACGTTGTTCCCCGTCTGCAGACCGCATGTAGAGGTGAAGATGGCTTCACCCGTCTCGGAGCTCCCCGGGAAGACGTCGGAGCACTTCGTGAATCCGGCGGACACCTTGATGGCCGACGGAGGAAACGGCCGCAGTCCTTCGAACGCGTGCGCGATGATCTTGTCGGAGTCGGCGGTGCTCGGACAGATGTCGAGGCTCGTGATCTCCCCGTCGCGCTGACGCGGGGCCTCTCCGGCGGGCGTCGTGTCGGGGACCGACGTCTCCACGACGGGAAGGCTCGCGTCCTCGGCCGCGTCGTCGTTCGAGCCCGCCGCGCCCGTGTCACGCTCGACCCCCTCGTCGCCGGCATCGAGCATGGCGTCATCGGGCGCAATGTCTTGCGCTTCCTCGTTCACCGCGACGCGCCCACCGCAGCCGCAGAACGAAAGTGCCAAGAGGACGACCAGCTTCTCCACAGCCAAGCGTCATGAGCGAATTCGGTGCAAAAGTAAAATCAGGCAGCTCGGCTGCGCCTGCGCTGACCCGCCCGCGCTTTTCGGTCGGGAGATCAGCGTGACGGCGTTACGACGTCGTTTCGGACGAGGAACCGTCCGTCGAAGAGCATCGCGACCGGGTCGCCCGTCGTCCCGAGCTCGCGGTCCTCGGTGACGCGTCCGCGCACCGCGTGGATGTGGAGGTGCGGCTCGCTCGTGTTGCCGCTGTTCCCGACGAGACCGACGACCGAGGTCGTTGCGACGCGCTTGCCGACCGCGACGCTCACCGACCCACGCTTCAGATGCGCGAGGAGCACCGAGAGACCGTCGCACCACACCACCACATGATTGCCCGCGCGGTGCTCGCGATCGGCGCTCGGGGGGACTTGATCGTGGTACCGATCGACCGCCGCGATGACCTCGCCGTCGCAGGGTGAATACACGGCATCGCCGAAGATGCGATAGCGCTCGAGGTCCTCGGGCAACAGGCCGAGCGCGCGGAAGCCGAGTCCGTCGATCTTGACGATGTCGAGCGCGAACGACTGCGCGCGCACGTCGGCGTGGCTGTTCAGCGACGCATTGGCGCCGCCGTTGCCGACAGCGTAGCTGCCGAGCCGGAGGGGGAACTGTAGCGAGACCGCGCCGGTCGGAGCGCGCCACGCGTCGACCGTCCGGAGGGCGCCGACGAGAAACAGCGCACAAGGCACCGCATACGCCGCGAGCCGCGCGAAGGTCGCGATGCTCGCCACGAACGTCGGGATCCCGCGGGTACGCCGAGCGCGCAGGGCGACGGACACAAGACCGATCGGGACCAGGACCCACCGCGTGTGGACCCCGAGCGATCCCCACGCGCCGCTCGCGATCGTGACCGCGAGCAGCGACACCAGGGTCACGATGCTCGCCGCGGACTCGACCTTCGTCTTCGGCGCGAGAGCCGCGATGAGCGTGGCGAACGCGATCGGGACGACCAGCAAGAGGAGCGGCGCGAGCCCGATCATCGGCCAAGACTACGACGCTTCGACCGCGGTAGCAGCGACGCCTCCGTGCGATGCCTCGACACCCGGAGGGGCCGTCCGAAGATCAGGTCGACACGACGCCGCGTTCAGTTGCGTGGCGCGCACCGCGCTGATCATCCGCCCGCGGCCGGCGGGCGCGTGCTGCGGGAGACGCGCGCCAGCCGCTCTTCGACGAGCGTGTCGGCCACGCGATAGGTCGGGAGCTGCAGCTCGTTCGAGCGCTGACAGATCTCGAGGATCGTGTCGTAGATCTTCAGCGTGCGCTCGCGGGCGACGTTCGCGTCGTACCCCTTCACCTCGGCGGCGACGTTGACCAGGCCACCCGCGTTGATTGCGTAGTCGGGCGCGTAGAGGATGCCGCGCTGGAAGAGCGCCTCGCCGTGGCGGGGCTCCGCGAGCTGGTTGTTCGCGGCGCCCGCGACGATGGCGCAACGGAGCCGCGGGATGGTCTCGTCGTTGAGCGCCGAGCCGAGCGCGCACGGAGCGAGCACGTCGCACTCGACGTCGAAGATCCTGTCGAGCGGCACGATCTCGGCGCCGAACTCGCGCTGTGCGCGCTCGGCCTTGAGCGGATCGACGTCCGCGACCACCAAGCGCACGCCCGCTTCCTGGAGCTCGCGACAGAGGTGGTGGCCGACGTGACCGATGCCCTGGACTGCGATGGTGAGACCCTTCAAGTCGTCGCGTCCGAGCTTCGATTTCACGCACGCCTCGATGCCACGTCGCACCCCGAGCGCGGTGAACGGCGACGGATCGCCCGAGCCCCCCTGCGATGGGCTCACACCGGTCACGTGCTTGGTGACCGAGCGGATGACCTCCATGTCCTCGAGGCTCGTCCCGCTGTCCTCGGCGGTGATGTAGTGCCCGCCGAGATCCTCGATGAAGCGGCCGAACGCGCGGAACAGAGCGACGCGATCGAAGTGGCCGCGCGGACGGATCAAGACGCTCTTGCCGCCGCCATGGGCGATCCCGGCGAGGGCAGCCTTGTATGTCATGCCTCGCGCGAGGCGGAGCGCGTCGATCAGCGCGGCTTCGTCACGGTCGTAATAGAGGAAGCGGCAGCCGCCGAGGGCCGGTCCGAGGCGGGTGTCGTGGATGGCGACGATGGCTCGGAGCCCGCTCGCCTGATCACGCACGACGTGGACTTCGCCGTAGTCGTAGTTGGCCATCTGGCCGAAGAGATCCATGCGGTCCGAACCCTAGGCCCAATCGCCGACGAGGATCCATCGCGCGACGCGTCGACCGAGCGGGTCGACAAAACGCGACGCGGCGATCGCTCCGAAGAGGGATCGCCGCGCAACGGGTTTTCGTGGGTCAGTCGATCACGAGGAGGCAGGCGAGGCCGCCGGCGCCGCCGTCGTGTCCGTGCTGGCCGGAGCGGCGGACTCGGTCCCAGCGGCGGGGACGCCACCGGTCTCGGCCGGCTTCTTGTCACCGCAGGCGACGCAGAGGAACGCGCCGAGGACACCGACTGCCACGACCGTCAGAAACTGCTTCATTTTCCAGGTCTCCGAGGTGGTGCGCGGCGTCGCCGCGCGTAACGTTCGATAACGGGCGAGACAGTACACCAAGCTCGGCCCCCGAAGCACCATTTTCGGCCGCGTCGGCTCGGCTCCGCTCGGGCTCGCGTTAGGGAGCGTTTGCGGCGGCGTGCTCCAGGCGACGCCGGGCGCGGGGGGTGGTACAGAATCGTCCCGATGCCGACGATCCGATGGTTCCCCCCGAAGGGACCGCCGCGCGCGTTCGCCGTCTACAAGCCGGTCACGACGCTCGGTCGCGCGCTCGGCAACGACGTCGCGATCGACGGCCCCGGTCTCGCAGACCACCACGCACAGATCGTGTTCGACGGGCGCGATTTCAACCTGGAAGAGCTCGATCGCCAGGGCGAG
>JBKJQC010001097.1:0-6504 GCA_046593995.1 Polyangiales bacterium | reverse complement strand
CTTGCCGTCGATGCAGCCCGGCGCGGTGTTCTGACACTCGGCGAAGCCGCACACGACCGTCGGGATGTTGTTGTCGACGGTGCCGTCGCAGTCGTCGTCCTTGAGGTTGCACGTCTCGACGCCGGCAGTCTTCTCCACGCACGTCTTCGGGTTCCCGGCCTCGCAGTTGTTGACGGTCACGAGACACTCGCCCTTGCCGCAGGTCGTGGTGCCGAGGTTGTCGTCGATGAGGCCGTTGCAGTCGTTGTCCTTGCCGTCGCACGTCTCGACGAGCGCTGCGGTCTTCGGCTTGCACGTCTTCGGTGCGCCGTCGACGCAGTTCTTCTGCACGAATTCGCACTCGCCGACGCCGCACGGCGTCTCACCGAGATCCTCGTCGATGAGTCCGTCACAATCGTCGTCCTTGCCGTTGCAGCTCTCGACGCCAGGGGCCTTGGGCGTGCACGTGTTGGCCGTCCCCGCGTCGGTGCACGCATTGACGATCACCGCGCACTCGCCGACGCCACACGACTGCGTGAGCCCGGCCGCCGGATCGCAGACCAACGGTCCGCCTTCGCTGACGAAGCCGCCCTCGCCGACGCTGCTGTCGCCGCTGCCGTCGCCGCCGCCGGTTTCCGCGTTCGCGCCGTCGGCGGCCCCGGTGTCATCACCACCGGTTCCATCCCCTGCAGTCGTGTCGCCGGCGGACCCGTCCGGATCGGCGTCGCCGCCGCCGCCAGGGAGGATGACGTCTTCGCCCGCATCGCCGGTGGCGCACCCGAAGAACGTGCTGGTGCTCGCCAACATCGCGAGCACGAACGCGCAGCGGAACGATCGACCAGCCATCGAGGCCTCCAGCCTCGTGACGTGGCGACGAGCCACGCGTGACGAGGGCAACAGCAGCTTAACAGAGACGGGTCTGCCGGTGAGAGCTTTGCACGCCGCCCCTGGTTGCGCACGTTGTGCGCGAACTTCGTCGCAGACCTGTCCTTGTCCCTCGACGTCCGGGTCAGCTACAGTTTGGGACGAGCGGAGTGGCTCGTGCGCGGAGGGCAGATGACTGCAGGCAGCGACGCGTCGCGACGTGAGATCCTGAAGGTCGTCGGAGTCGGAGTCTCCGGCGTTGCGTTCGCGGGCGCGCTCACGGCGCGCGCCGTGATGGACGGTGATCCATCCGGCGCCAGCGCGGGCGGCGGCTCCACGCTGCCGGAAGCATCCGCCGTCGATCCCGCGGTGGTCGCCGACCCGGCTCCGGTCGAAGCGGAGGCGGCGGCCCTCGCGGCCGTGCATCCTCGCGAACGCGAGGCCGCGGCGCGGACCGCCCGCGAGCTCCACGGTTATCTCGGCGATCTGCTCGGGGCCCGACTCGGTGTCTACACCGTCGTCGCGGTGGGCGCGCTCGATCGCGGCGGCATCCCCGTGACGCTCGCGACCGCCAGCGGAACGACCTTCCGAGCCGACATCCTGCGCGTCGACCCGACCGACGGACCTACGGGCATCGGCATCGCGGGCCGCGTCTCGGTGTACCTCCGCAACGGCGGAAAAGGGCACACGGCGACCGACGAGGAGCAGGGGCTCGGGGCGATGGCGCTCGCTGAGGAGCTGCTTCGCCGCGAGCGCGTCGGCCTGACGCCGCCTGCCGCGTTGCTCACGCGAGGCGAGCGCGAGTCGCTCGATTCGTCGCGGGTGGCCTGAGGCTCGGGTGGCAGTAGTCACGCGCGCGACGGCGCCCCTCCCCGGAGGGTCCCCTCCCTCGATCACGCGCGCGACCGTGCAGATCGGCCTCGCGTGCGACAACGAATGCGTGTTCTGCGCGCAGTCGACGATCGAGCGTGAGCGTGCGCCGCGCGCGCTCGAGGACGTGACGACGGAGCTTCGTCTCGCGCGCGGGCGGAGCGACGAGGTCACCCTCGTGGGCGGGGAACCGACGCTGCATCCGCAGCTCCCCGAGTTGATCGCCGCGGCGCGGTCGCTTGGTTTCCGCCGCGTCGGTGTCCAGACGAACGGCCGTCGCCTCGCGCGCGTGGTCGATGTGCTGAAGAGTGCCGGGCTCACCGATGTCCATCTGTCGATCCACGGCGCAACGGCAGCCGCGCACGATTACCACACCGGCGTGCCCGGCAGCCTCGCTGCGGTCGTGGCGGCTCTGTCTGCGTCGCGCGCAGCGTCTCTGCCCGTCGTCGTGACCACCGTGCTGACGCGGTCGAATGCGCGCGGGCTCGGTGACGTCGCGCGACTCGTCGCGGCGCGCGGAGCGTCCGCCTGGTGCATCACGGTCCCGCGCGCGCGCGGAGCGGCTGCGGCGACCTTCGACCGCGTCATCCCGCGGCTCGGGATCGCGATGCCGTTCGCGTTGCATGCCGCGCAGCTCGCGACGTCGCTGCGTCTCCCCGTGTTCGTCCGCGGCGCGCCGCTCTGTCTGCTCGGACCGTTCGCAGCGCGATCGATGCCGACCGCGCCGCGCGCGTACGCGGACGCGTGCGCCCAGTGTCCCGCGCGACCCGCATGCCCCGGGGTCGAACCGGAGTATCTCGCGCGCTTCGCCGGCGACGAGCTGTCGCCGCGCGACGCCGTCGCGACCCCCGACGTGTCCGACTTGGCGCGGATGTTCGTCGGGGAGGGTGAGGTCGCCGGTCCGGTGGGCGGTGAGATCCCGGAGGCGCCGGCGCGCGCGCGCGTCGCGTTGCCGGTGCTCGGAAAAGTACGCCCTGCGCTCGCCGAGGTGTCGCGTGCGACCGAGAAGAAATCCGGGGCGGCCTTGCGGGAGTTGTTCAAGGATCTCTATCCAGGCGAGCGGTCCGCCGAGCAGCCCGCCGAGGAGCCGAGGGACTGATGGCCAACATCGGCTACATGCAGATCGTCAGGCACTGCAATCAGTACTGCCGGTTCTGCTCGAACCCGTCGTCGGGGTACATGCTCGACCTCGACACCGCCAAGCGCGAGATCGACGACTTCGCCGCGCGCGGGTACTTCGGCGTCATCCTGACCGGCGGCGAGCCCTCGCTCTCCGATCTGATCCCGGAGATCACGCGCTACGCCGTCTCGAACGGGCTGCACGTGCGGATGATCACCAACGGCTCGCGCCTCGGCACGGAGCCCGCGCTCGCCTTGCAGTACGCCGAGGCTGGCCTTCGTCACTTCCACGTCAGCATTCACTCGTGTCGTGAGGAGCTCGAGGACTTCCTCACCGGCGTGAAGGGGAGCCACACGCTCGCGATGCGCGCGCTCGAGAACCTCGGCGCGGCGGATGTCACCGTCAACATCAACACGGTCATCAACAAGTTCAACGCCGATCATCTCGACGAGAACGTGAAGGCGTTCACGACGCGCTTCCCGTTCCTCCGGCACTTCGTCTGGAACAACCTCGATCCGTCGATGGGGCGTGCGGAGACGAACCGCGACACGGCGCACCGTCTCGCGGATTTCGAGCTCTCGTTGGCGCGCGCGATGCGCTACCTGCACAAGACGGGACGTACGTTCCGCGTCGAGCGCGTGCCGCTCTGCTACATGACGGAGTTCGCGGAGTGCTCCACGGAGACCCGCAAGATCATCAAGAGCGAAGAGCGCATCGTTCACTTCCTCGACGAGAAGGGCACCGTTCGGCAGACGAGCTTCGTCCACCCGAAGGCGGAGAGCTGTAAGCACTGCACCCTCAACGACGTGTGCGGCGGCCTCTTCGAGCTCGGGGCGCACTACGACCTCGGCGAGCTTCACCCGGTGTTCGTGTCGAAAGACGATGTCGTGCGGAAGGTCCTTGCGGATCCGGACTGACGGATCTGCAGAGCGAGCGCGCGTCTACGCGTCGGCCGGGCGCTCCACGGGCACGAATTCGTCCCAGCCGTAGCGGCGGAGGTAGTTCGCCCAGACGCCTTCACACACGCCGTCGTAGCGACACGACTTGCACTCGGGGCGCTTCTTGCGGGCGGCGTCGTCGAGATCCGAGCGGCGAATCTGCACGAGCTGCCCGTCCGGCCCGTCGCTCGCGCGCGCGTCGAGATCTAGGACGAGAGACTCGTGCGTCATCCCCTTGGGCTCGTAGTGCACGTAGCTCTCGACGTAGCCGCGGTTGTAGTCGGGGAGCGCGGTCGTCGTGCAGAGCGGGATGTCGACGAAGAACGCCTCGACGCGGTGCTCCGTCTTCGCGGTCTCGGCGACGAAGGCCGCGGCCTCGCGCGCGATCTCGCTGTAGGGGGGGAAAATCTGATCGAAGAACGTGTTCGCGCGGCCGTTCGCCTGCATGACGTTGAAGACGACCTGATCGACGCCGTGCTCGCGGAGGAAGCGATAGATCTCCGCGAGGTGCGGGAGGTTTCGCTTCGTGATCACCGTGCTCGTATGCAGCTCGACGCCGTAGCGCTTCAGCGACGTCACCACGTCGAGGCCGGCGACCGTCTGGTCGAAGCTCTTCGGTGTGCGGGTCAGCGCCTCGTGGAGCTTCTGCGTGTGGCCGTGGATGCTCACGTAGAAGCGTGTCATCCCCGCGGCGATCAGCTTCTTCGTGTATTGCGCGTAGCCGAGCGCGCGGCCGTTCGTCATCACGCTGATGCGACTCGCGCCGTGCTCCTTGGCCCAGCGGACCCACTGCGGCAGGCGGGGGTTGAGCGTCGGCTCGCCGGACGTGAAGCAGACCTCCTCGGCGTCCCGGCTCTTGCCGAGGATGTATTTCACGACGTCGTCGGTCGTCGCGGAGTTCGTGACGTAACGAGCGTCACGATCCTCTTCCATGCAGAAGATGCAGTTGTTGTTGCAGACCGCGCCCGTGAGGATGTGAACGCGTTCGCGTTTACCCTCGATGCGCGACTCGACCCGCTCTTCGCGCGGCGACTCTCCAACCACTTCGGAGCGCGCCTCGTCCACGGCGCGCGCTACCAGCTTCCGTGGGAGCCGTGCGAACCGTGGGAGCCGTGCGAACCGTGGGAGCCGTGGGAACCGTGCGAACCGTGCGAGCCGTGGGAGCCGTGGGAGCCGTGGGAGCCGTGCGAGCCATGGGACCCGTGGGAGCCGTGGGAGCCGTGGGAGCCGTGGGACCCGTGCGACCCGTGGGAGCCGTGGGAGCAGTGCTGACCGAAGAACTTCGCGTCGCTGCCGGGGCCGCCTGCGGCGGGCCGCTCGGACGCGTCGAGCGCCGAGTGCGAGATGCGCTTCTCGATGTTCGAGAGCATCCCGCCTGCATCACGCTTGAAGGTCGGCAGATCGTCGTCTTCGGCCATCGTCTCCTCCAAACACACCCAGCGAGCGCTCGAACCGTCAGCTTACCCCGCGTGGGGCGACCTGTCTCGTCTGTTGCAAATCAGATCGAGCAGGACTGGAGGAAGTGGGTCCGGTCCCGCACGGTCGTCCACCGCTTGAAGGTCTCGAGGGTGGCCGGATCCCCGCTGCCGATGGCCTCGAAGAGGTAGTCCTGGATGCCCTTGTGCACTGCGCAAAGGGTGCTTTCGCGCATCCGGCCGAAGATCGTGCCCTGGCTCTTGTGGTTGTGGACCGGACACACACCGCAATACGCCTGGTAGGTGCAGTTCACGCAGTCGGGTTGGGCGTCGAGGTTCGACGCGATGGCGAGGGCGCGCACCGTCTCGTGCCCCATCAGGTCGCGGTAGTTGCTCGTGGCGACGTCCCCGATGAGGAAGGTGCTGTCCCCCATCTCGTGGAGCATCCGGCCTTCGTCGCAGGTGAAAATCTTGCCGTCGTAGTTGTAGGCGACCTGGCCGATGCCAGCGCCGCACGGGCTGCGGATGTCGAGGAAGTTCGGGTCCTCGCCGCCGAGGATCTTCGTGAGGAAGATCGCCGCGAAGCGCTCGAGGATCTGCACGCCCTGCTTGTTCAGCTCGAGCATGTAGCCCACGGCGTTCTTGTAGAACTCCATGTACTCCTTGCGCGGGTACTCGACGCGCCCCTGGCTGCGATCGGCGAAGCCGAACGGATCGACCGGACGGAGGAACAGCGCCTTGCAGCCGAGGCTGACGTAGGTGTCGACGACCTCTTTCCAGCGGGGGAGCGTGTCGCGCGTCGTCGTGAGGAGCGCCTCGACGTGATAGAGCGACGTGTCGAGACCCATCTTCTCGTACTCGTCGTTGATGCGCTTGATCCAGTGCGTGGCGGCCTGGTGCGCCGAGAGCTTCGGGAGCTTGCGCTGCTTGTCGTGCAGGTGCTCGGGGCCGTCGATGCTGGTGCAGATCTGCACCTTGTTCTGCACGAGATAGGCGAGCTTCTCCTCGGTCATGAGGGAGAGGTTCGACACCATCGTGAACTCGAGCTGCTTGCCGGCCTTTTTGTTCTGCTCGAGCGCGTACTCGATCACGTGCTTCACCACGTCGAAGTTCACGAGCGGCTCGCCGCCCTGGAACTCGAGGGTCACGTACGGGTTCGTCGTCTTGAGGATCTGGTCGACGGACTTCTCGGCCGTCTCCTTGGTCATGTCCGTATGGACCGCGTCCATGTTGGCGCGGGACGCGTGGCAGTAGACGCAGGTCTCGTTGCAGCGGAGCGTGACGACGAGGATGTGGAGGTTCGGCCCGTAAGAGAGGA
>JBKJQC010001079.1:0-5543 GCA_046593995.1 Polyangiales bacterium | reverse complement strand
GTGCTCGAACGTGTCGAGCACGAAACCGCGGAATGAATTGCGCTGTGGACAGGGCGTGAACGCCGTTCAGCGCGGCTTTCGCGGGGCTTGCTCGGCAGCTCAGGACAGTGGGATAGGCTTCGCGCACATGTCCCGTTCGGTCGTGCCGGCGTCGCTCGACGAGCCTGCCACGCTCGTCGCGATCTATCCCGAGCCGGCGCGGCTCGCGCTGCGCACCAGCATCTCGGGTTGGTCCGATCCCATCGCGCCCTCCGAGCTGCTCGCGGACCGCGCGATCTTTCGGCTCGAGGTCCCCCGCGGCGAGACCCTGGGCGCAAAGGTGGTGCGCGATAGCGAGACGTGGATGCAGGGCCGCAACGTCGGCATGCACCGCGGCGAGAAGGTCGAGATCCATCCGTGGTTCGACGCGGACGCCGGCGTCTTCGGACCACACACGACGCTCGCCGCCGGTGCGCTCGGCGACCTTCGTTTTCGCTGCCTGCTCCCACCGAGCTACCTCGAGCACCGCGCGCGTCGCTACCCCGTCGTCTACGCGCTCGATGGCCAGGCCCTCTTCTCCGACTCGACCGATCCGTTCGGCAGGTGGGATCTCGATGTCGCGCTCGACGGCTTGTGGGAGCTACGTGCGGTCCAGCAGATCATCGTGGTCGCGATCGAGACCGCGCAGGACCGCCTCGACCTGCTGTCGCCGATCGCCGATCCGAAGCACGGTGGCGGTCGCGGCGACGAGCTGTTGAAGGCGATCGTCGAGGTGCTCAAGCCGGAGATCGATCGGGCGTACCGCACCAAGCCCACGCGCGAGAGGACCGCGATCCTCGGGTCGTCGATGGGCGGTCTCTTTGCGTTCTACGCGGCGTGGATGCGGCCCGACATCTTCGGCGCGGCGGCCGCCCTCTCGGGCTCGTTCTGGTGGGCCGATCGTTTCGCGGTGCGGCTCGCGCGCGGCGACACCTGCCCCGCGCCTCGCCCGCGCCTCTACCTGGATTCGGGCGCGTCGCTCTCCGACATCGAAGACGACGTGAGCGGGCACGACGGGTTCTTGCACACCCAGGCGATGGTCCGTGCGCTCACCGCGCACTGTTACGAGCCAGGCGTCGACCTGCACGCGTTCGCGTTCCCCGGAGCGCGGCACGATCCAGGATCGTGGTCGGCGCGCGTGTCGCTGCCGCTGCAGATGCTCTTTCCGCCGAAAGGTCCTGAATACGAGGCGCAGCGGTAGCTCGACTCAGCGCGCGGTCAGCGTACGAAACAGTCGACCGTGTACGAGGACGAGCCGGTACCGGCATAGGCGCCGGCGAGACCCTTGCCGATGACACGCAGGGGCGACCCCGGCACGGAGACGTCGATCAGCCCGAGCTTCGACATCGTGGTATCGACGACACCGTCGATCTCGAGCGCGCAGCCGATCGTCACGAGCAGGTGGGTCGCGTCGCAGAACGTCCCGTAGGCGTAGTGCACGCCCTTGCAGACGGAGAAGTCGGCGTCGAGCGCCGCGACCTGCGCCACCGTGGGGTGCTTCACGACGAGCGTCGTGCCCGACGTTCCGGGGAGCGGGATCGAGAAGAGCCCGGGATGTCGGGCGGTGTTGTTGCAGTAGATGCCGGCGCCGACGCCGTCCCAGAAGCAGTCGTCTCGGCGTAGCGCTCGCTCGCGGTCCGCGACGCGAGCACGACGAATGCGTGATGCCCGCCCTGGCGAGCCCGTTTTCGAATCTGCCGCTAGCCTTCAGGCATGCGCCGACTGTTCGTCACCCTCTGGCTCGTCGGTTGCGGCGGCTCGACCGCGGAAGGAGCGACGGCCCCCGACGACGCAATCATCGACGGAGCGGGCGATGGAGCGAGCGACGGAGCAGGCGAGGCTTCCAGCGGTGACGCGAGCATGAAGGCCGATGTCGCCGTGGCCGACGCCGAGGGCGAGACCGTCGGAGGCGACGCGGGACCGGCGTTCAAGACGCCGATTCGCTACGTCTTCGTCATCGTCAAAGAGAACCACACCTTCGAGAACTACTTCACCGACTTCCCCGGTGCGACGGACGGCCCGAAGGTGATCGATCGCGCGGGAGCCGCGGGGAACATCACCCGCACGGCGGCGCCTGCCACCTACGCGAGCGACATCGGCCACTCGAACGACGACGGCCGCACTGCGTACAACGCCGGCAGGATGAACGGCTTCGAGACCTTCGGATACCACTTCTACACCGAGCAGCAGATCCCGGCGTATTGGAAGCTCGCACGCAGGTTCGTCCTTGCCGATCACTTCTTCTCGACGGTGATGGCCCCCACGGCGCCCGGTCACTTCGCCGTGTGGACGTCGCAGGCACCGTTCCACGGCAACGCGCGCGCCCCCGCCGGTGTGGAGGAGCACAAGTGCGGACAGACCGTGAATGCGACGCGGGTGCCGGTGCACATGCCCGGCAAGTGCGAGGTCGGGGAGGCGTTCCCGTGCTTCGACGTCCCGATCCTACCCGACGTGATCAAGGCACCGCTCACGTGGCGCCGCTATGGACCGAACGGCGGAGGCCCGTTCGCGCTGGTCGAGAAGTATGGCGGCAACACGGGCGGCGCGAACTTCAGGAGCCACGAAGACGACCTCCTCCCGGATCTCGCGGCGGGCGATCTCGCGAACGTCACGATCGTCAACGTCAACAACGGCCAGTGGAAGGGGCGCAACATCAGCGAGCACCCGCCGCAGAACCCCTGTCACGGCGAGAGCTGGACGGTCGAAGTCGTCCGACGACTGATGGACGGTCCGCACTGGAAGGAGACCGCCATCCTCATCACCTACGACGATTGGGGCGGCTGGTACGACTCCGTGCCGCCGAAGGTCGAGAAGTGCGACGACGGCAGCGCTTACCCAGGCGGAGAGTTCTTCCACACGGGCTTCCGACTGCCGCTGATCATCGTCTCGCCCTATGCGAAGCCGGGATACGTCTTGAAGACGGTGACCGAGCAGGCGTCGATCCCGAAGCTGATCGAGGAGGTCTTCGCGCTGCAGACGATGGCGTCGCTCCCGAGCGGCCGGCGCGCGCGCGACGCGACTGCGGGGAGCTTGCTCGACGCCTTCGACTTCATGCAGATCCCACTGCCGCCGATCCCGGCGAGCGAGCTCTCGCCGCGCACCTGCCCCTGAGGAACGCCCGAGTTTCGGCGTAGCGCCTCACTCGTCGTCGTGGAACAGGAGACCATCCGAACGCGCCTCGAGGAACAGCCTGCGGACACGCCGTCGCAGCTCGAGGCGACGCTCGTTCATGCGCTCCATGTCCTGACGCGGGAACCAGACCCGTACGAGCACCAGCGTGAAGACCACGTTGGTGATCGACATCACGGGGTAGAGAGCCGACGGCCAGCGCGAAACGACGAGGAAGCCGATCGCGTCGAGCGCGGCTGGCACCGCGAACCAACGCTCGACCCAGACGGCGAGCAAGACGATGGTCGCGAACCACGAGAAGATGTGCAGCAGCTGGCTCTGCTGCGGGGTGAAGCCGGCGAGCATCGCGCCGGTGCCGAGCACGATCTGACCGCATAGGTGGATGCCCAGCGTGGCGGTCAGCCTTCGATTGAGCAGTGTCTTGGTCAGCGTCTCGCGCGCCCACCAGCGCGCACCGAAGCCGAGCAGGAGAAACGCGGCCGACATCGCGATCGTCCCCACGTGCGTGGCCTCGCCGCCGCGCGCGACGTGAAGCATCCCGAGCAGCGGCACTGCAGACCACACGAGGCCGAACCCCGCGCCGAGCGCCGTTCGCGTTCGGCTGCCGACCTGGGGATCGAGATCGACGTCGAGTCGACGCAGGCGTTCATCCTCTTCGGCGCGCTTCTTCACCGCTGCTTCGACTTGCGCGATCAGCTCGGGCGCCTTCGTCTCGACCTCGCGCAAGAGCGCGCTGGCGGCGGCGGGATCCCCCGATTCGAGCTCGTGCTTCACGACCGCGAGCAGCGCGCGGTCGAGCCCCTGACGTGCCGACCGATTCTCGGGCCACGCCGAGAGCGCAGCCTTGTACCCGAAACGACATTCGCCGAGCAGGTTGAAGACGGCGAGCGTGCGCTCCTCGCCCGGGCCCTCGTGCTCGAGCGTGTGGAGTAGCTTCTGCAAGCTCTGCTTCGCGTCGTGCGCGAGCTTTCGCGAACCGCGATGGCGCAGGTAGTCCTCGATCGCGACCCGGAGCTCCTGCACGCTCGCATGTCGCTCCCGCGGATCGCGATGCATCGCCTTTGCGCAGATGCGCGCCGCCTCGGCCGGAAAGCCTCGCTCGAACCGCGGCTCGGAGAGCACGATGCTCGCGATCGTCGCCTGCAGGTTCCCGACGTGCGGCGGCTGGGCCGCGAAGATCTCGTAGAAGATTCCGCCGAGCAGATACACGTCGGTGCGCTCCGAGATCGACGCATGCTCCGCGGCGAGCATCTCGGGTGCCATGTACGCGGGAGTGCCGGCCACCTCGGTCGCGGTCGAGACGTGCTGCAAGCGTCCGCTCGGATCTTCCCGCATGCTGAGGGCGAGCCCCCAGTCGAGCACGTAGACCTCGCCGAACGCGCCGATCATCACGTTCTCGGGCTTCAAGTCGCGATGCAGGATCCCGCGACTGTGCGCGAAGCTCATCGCGTTGCACACGCTCACCAGGATCCGGAGGTTCCACTCGAGCGCGTCCTCGGCAGCGAAGCGCTCGGCGAGCGTCTCCTTGTCGTGCATGAGGGCCGACCAGGTCTGGCCCTCGATCCGCTTCATCACGATGACCGGCGATCCGTTGGCCGCGAGCCCCACGTCGTAGATCGGCACGACGTTCGGGTGCTCGAGCGCGCCGGTCACCCACGCCTCACGCAGGATGCGGAGCGTCGCCCGCTCGTCGTCCGCGGCTTCTCCATCGGCGACGCGGAGCGTCTTCACCGCGACGTGCCGACCGAGCGCGGCCTGCGTGCCGAGGTGGACGATGCCCATGCCGCCTTCGCCGAGCGTCTCGCCGAGGACGATCCGAGCGCCGACGTCGCCGGCGACCGCGCGCAACGCCAAGACCGCGGTCCGTGCACTCTCGGACACCGTGCGCGGTGGCTCCATCGTCTGCAGCGGGGCGCGCTCGATGGTGCGCGCGAGGCTGTCGTCGTTCATCACGAACGCGAGCCGCGCTTCGATCGTCTTCTCTTCCGCCCCGTCCATCGCGGCCGAGCATACGTCCTGCGCTCGGTTCGGGTTCGACGCACCGGCAGCTCTCGGGCAGCGTGCGCGTCGCATGGAAGGCACTCTCATCCTTTCGCCCACGGCCGATCCCCGCGTCTTCCTCGCCGAAGGCGGCACCCGACTCACGCCACCGCTCGACTGGATCTGCGTACCTCCCGGTGACGCCGGCCTCACCCGTCGCGTCAAAGCGGCCGGCCCGTCGTGGGCCGTCGTCGAGAAGCGCGGCCGGAAGACGTTCTCGAAGGGGCTGTGGGCCCCGCGGCGAACGTCACCGCTGCCCGCGCGGCGCTCGATGCGGAGCGATCGACCGTGGCGTACGCGAAGCGGAGGCTCGCAGACGTCGCACGGAGGAACGAGACCCAAGCCGAGTACGTGGT
>JBKJQC010001067.1:0-6719 GCA_046593995.1 Polyangiales bacterium | reverse complement strand
GCGAGATACTGGAAGGTGCCGAGGATGGCGCCGGTCTCGGTGATCGGCCCATCTCGGTGCAGCGCGCTGCCGCTGTCCACCTTCGCGATGCCGAAATCGAGGACCTTCACGGTCTCGTGCGCGTCGTCGTGCTGCGCGAGCATGATGTTCCCCGGCTTGAGATCGCGATGCACGATCCCGCGTCGGTGACCGGCTTCGACCGCGGCGCAGAGGTCGGCGCCGAGCCGCACCACGCGATCGGCGGCCATCGGTCCCTTCGCTCGGAGCTCCTCGGCGAGGCTCGGTCCTTCGACGAGCTCCATCACGAGGTAGGGCATCGCGCCGCCGCCGAAGTCGAAGACCTGGACCACGTTCGGGTGTCGGATGCTCGCCGCGGCCTGCGCTTCTCGGAGGAACCGACGTCGCGGCTCGGAGCCGTCGAGCGCGGGCAGGAGCGTCTTCAGCGCGGCGACGTCGCCGAGCGCGAGCCGACGCACCGCGAACACCGTGCCCATGCCGCCGACGCCGAGCGTGCCGACGACGCGGTACTTGCCGTCGACGACGTCACCGACAGCGAGCTCGCGCGGGCGCGGAAGCATCGGTCCGAGCGTACGCGCGCGTGCTCCCCCGCACTAGGCGCGCAGATCGGCGCGCTCCCTGGCCCGGTGCACGACCAGGACGCTCTCCTCGGAGGGGACCCCTAGCCGCACCGGGAAGCCGTAGTGGCCCGTCCCACGGTGCACGTACAGGCGGTCTCGGCCGCGCGCCCACAATCCGTGGTCCGGGAGCTCACGCCCGAAGAAGCGAAGGAAGGTCCAGCGCAGGCCGACGCTGAGGAGACCGACCTGTCCGCCGTGCGTGTGGCCGGAGAGCACGAGCTCCCCTTCGCCCTCGGGCAGATGACGGAACGCCCACGGATCGTGGAGGAGCACGAGCCGGAACAGGCCTGGCTTCGGCGGGTTCGCCGCGCACGCCGCCTCGATGCGCGCCTTCTTGTCGCGGAAGTGGAAGTCGAGGCCGAGGATCTGCACCGGGCCTGCCTCGGTCTCCACCTCGACCGACTCGTCGATCAAGAGCGTGACGTGGTTCTCGGCGAGGGCGCGCTTCACGAGCTCCGGCGCTTCGTGATCGTGATTGCCCATGCACGCGAACACCTTCCCGCGGAGCGCGGCGAGCGGCGCGAGGGCGTCGCGGAGGTGCTTCACGTCGTTCTGCGACTCCATGGTGAGGAAGTCGCCGGTGAGCAGCACCAGATCCGGCGCACGCTCGACCGCGCGCTCACAGATGCGCCGCAGCCGCGCGACCGGCATGAACGGTCCGAGGTGCGGATCGCTGATCTGCACGATGCGCAGCGGGCGCTCCTCTCGGACAGGACGCCGGTGCGGATGCGGAACCTCGTAGGGTTTCAGGCCGTCGACGTGCGCGTCGTCGAGCACGAGATCGATCTCGGTCTCACTCGTCACGAGCGACTGGATCACTCCCAGCACCGCGATCCCGTATGGGATCGCGAGCAGCGGCAGCTTCAGCCCGAAGGCACTCGCGATCGCCCAGGGGAAGGCCATCCACGTGCCGGCGAGGAAGAAGGACGCCGGCACGCTGACGAGCGCGCGATAGGCGAACGAGCGCATGCGTGGGCGCGCGAGCGAGAGGAAGTGGAGGAACGTCGCCGCCTGCAGGTAGAGGACGATCGGGAGCAACGTCGCGGGATAGAGCGGCGCGACGCCGAGCGCGATCAGCGTGTGCACCCCGAGGAACACGCCCGCGAACGTCGCGTAGAGGCGGCCCCGGAGCACGCGCGCGGTCACCACGACCGTCAACCAACCGGCGAGGGAGACGGCCGTGAACGGCGAGATCGGGAGCCACGCGAGCGACATGCTCGGGAAGGATGCCGCGAACTGGCCTCGCGGCGCACGCATCCGTTCGTCAGTAGCCGCCTTCGCCGGTGCAGTTGCCGTAATACCCCGCGTAGCCGAGGCAGGAGTAGATGTCGCAGCGGCTCCGAAGACAGCTCGCGACGGCGTTGCGTGCTGCGTCGTTCATGCCCGGGAGGTACGTCTCGCAGTCGTCCATCACGGCTTCGCCGCAGTCGTTCGCGAGGGGCGTGCAGAGCGCCGAGACCGACGGATCCTTGCCGGCCTTTCGCAGCGCGGCGAGCCCGCACTCGAACGCGGAGCAGCGTCCTTCGTAGCCGCACACCTGCTCGCGACCGAACTCCACGAGGCAGCGCGTCGCGCGCGCGGCGATCGCCGGCACGAAGGACTTCTCGAAGCGCCGGCAGTAGCGCCGCGGATCGGCCGTCATCGAGTACCCCTCGCCGCAGGGGAGCATCGCCGCCACGCGCTCGTCGACCTCGGCGCAGGGGTCGCCGTGGGGCGTCTCGGTGCCGGTCGAGGCCGCGGGCGCCGTGCTGGCGGTGGTCCCCTGCGGAAGCTCCGCCTTGCAGCCGGCGCCCGACGAGATGCCCGAGGAGATCGCCGCGGCGAGGAGGAGGAAGCGCGAACGATCGATCTCCAACCCGGTTTTCATGAAGGCCGCCACTCTACCGCCCGATCCGCCGGAGTACGACGACCGGCTCTCCGGCCTCGCGCGATCGAGTGAGATCGATGCGCGCGTCGATCACCCAGTCGTCGTCCTCTTCCTTGTCGGGCAGGATCTGTTGGACCTCCCAGGCGGCCTCGCCTTGGTCGATCTTCAGCCGGCTCGGGGCCCGGGCCGCGACGTCGGTGCGGATCCCCCGGTGGTCCTTGAAGAAGGCGTCGACCGCCTCGATCAGCCGCGCCTTCGTCCACAGCTCGCCCTGGTCGTCGTCCGGCGCGATCAGCTCGGCGAGCTCGGTCACGTCGCCGGTGCCGACCGCCTTCACGATGCGGAACATCGCATTGCGTACGAGCACGGTGAAGCCGCGCACGTCGCGGACGAGATCGTAGGTCGCCGGCGTCTCCGGCGTGCTCACTGCGATGACCGCGTCCGGATTGCGCAGGCGCTCCCACTCCTCGAGGAGGCTCGCGTCGGTGCCGCGCACGATCGCGCCGAGGAAGGCGACGATGTCCTCGACCGCGTCGTTCTTGAACGGCGCCGGGACCGTCTGCACCATCACCTTGTAGACGTCCGAGAGATAGCGGAGGAGCACGCCCTCGGAGCGCGAGAGGCCGTACGTCTTGATGTACTGCGAGAACGTCATCAAGCTCTCGAACATCTCGCGCGCGATGCTCTTCGGGCGGATGTTGTCCGACGCCCAGGGGTGCTTTCGCGCGAAGGCGTTGAACGAGTCGTAGATCATCTCGCGCATCGGCTTCGGGTACGCGAGGTCGTCGAGCGCCGCTTTTCGCTGATCGAACTCCACCCCCTCGGCCTTGAGCTTGGCGAAGGTCTCGCTGCGGATCTTCTCGAGCTGCGCGCGCAGCACCACGTCGGGGTTCTCGACGATCGACTCCGCGAACGTGAGGACGTCGAGCGCGTAGGTGTCGCTGTCGGGCTCGAGCGAGGGGATGGTGTCGATCAGCCAGAGCGAGAGCGCGTGGTTGAGCGAGAAGTCGTTCTGCAGATCGACGTGGAGGCGAACCTCGCGGCGCCCTTCATTCTCGGGGGAGGGGCGTACGACTTCGATGATCTCGGCGTCGAGGAGCGACTGGAAGAGCAGGAGGCCGTGCGCGCGCAGCACCTTTTTCTGCGCGGGCGAATCGTGCGAGTCGCGCACCAGCTTGATGATGGTCTTGCACCCGCCACCTCGGGGTCGCTCGAGGACGTTGAGCAGCATCCCGTGGTTGAGCTGGAAGCGTGAGACGAGCGGCTCGGGCATCGACGAGACGAGCTTGTCGAACGTGCCGCGGTCCCAGTGGAGGTACCCGAAGTCCGGCGGCTTCTTCTTGACGATCTTCCGCTTCTTGCCCGGATCCTTCTGCGCCTTCTCCTCGAGCTTGAGGTTCTCGATCACGTGCTCGGGCGCCTGCGCGACGACCCAGCCGACATTGTCGAAGCCCTTGCGCCCGGCGCGCCCGGAGATCTGCTTGAAGTCGCGCACCGGCAGGATCACGGTCTTCTCGCCGTCGTACTTGCAGAGGCGCGTGAAGAGCACCGTGCGGATGGGGATGTTCACGCCGACGCCGAGCGTGTCGGTGCCGGAGATCACCTTGAGGAGGCCCCGCTGCGCGAGCTTCTCGACGGTGAGGCGATACTTGGGCAAGAGCCCCGCGTGGTGCACCGCGACGCCCTGCCGGAGGAAGCGCGTGATCTCCTTGCCGTAGGGGGAGTCGAAGCGGACCTTCCCGAGCGCTTCGGCGATCGCCTTTTTCTCCTCCTTGCTCGCGAAGTCCTGCGAGAGGAGATCCTGCGCGACCTCGGCGCACGCGCGCTGTGTGAAGTTCACGAGGTAGATCGGCGCCTTCCCCGCCGCGATCAGGGTCGCGACGGTGTCGTGGAGCGGCGTCTCGCGGTACTCGAACTCGAGCGGCACGGGGCGCACCATCCCGCGCACGACCTTCGTCTCGACGCCGGTGCGCTTGTCGAGCTCCGTCACGAAGCGATCCACCGGCCCGAGCGTCGCGCTCATGAGCAGGAACTGCGCCTGGGGCAACGTGAGCAGCGGCACCTGCCATGCCCAGCCTCGATCGCGGTCTCCGTAGTAATGGAACTCGTCCATGATCACGGCGTCGACGTCGAGATCGGCGCCCTCGCGCAGAGCGCGATTCGCGAGGATCTCCGCAGT
This sequence comes from Polyangiales bacterium, assembly GCA_046593995.1. Taxonomy (GTDB): domain Bacteria; phylum Myxococcota_A; class Polyangia; order Polyangiales; family JADJMO01; genus JALHOE01. Next base: position 2,035 of record JBKJQC010001067.1, on the reverse strand, counting down.
GCAGCACACGATCGGTGCGTTCGGGTTCACGCGCGCGTCGCCGGTCACCATGCCGATCTGGTCGGGGCCGAAGTCGCGACAGAGCGCGAGGAACTTCTCGGTCACGAGCGCCTTGATCGGCGAGGTGTAGTAGCTGCGGCCTCCATCCGCCGCGGCCTTGAAATGAAGCGCGGTGGCCACGAGCGACTTCCCCGAGCCAGTAGGCGTCTCGAGGATCACGTTCTTGCCTGCGAAGAGCTCGAGGATCGCCTCTTCCTGCGCGGGGTAGAGCGTGAGTCCGAGACCGTCGACGTAGGCGAGGAAGCGGTCGAGGAGCTCGTCCTGGCCGGCGCCGGGCGGGAGCGGCGCGAGCGGTGCCGTCGTCATGTCTCGGAGATCTCCATCGGGCGGCGAGAGGGGGGCGGCAGACTCGCACGGCTACGTCCGCTGGTCAGCGTCTTGCCATGCGTCTTGCCATACCAGAGGCGCAGATGCGCGCACCCGCGACGACGCGTCGGCACTCGAGAAACGGGCTTTCTCGAGTTGCTCGGGTCCGCCTCACGCGCTCTACTCAAGATGAGGATGTCCCCACCCATCGCCAAGAACGGGCTCGCGCGAACGATCCTCGTGGTCGAAGACGATCCCGACCTCAGCGCGGCGATGTGCGAGCTCCTCGAGGACGCGGGGCACGTCGCCCTGCGCGCGGTCGACGGCGCCGAGGGCCTCGCGCTCCTCGGACGCGAAGCCGTGTCGCTCGTGTTGCTCGACCTGCAGATGCCGGACATGGACGGCGCGGAGTTCCGCCGTCGTCAGCTCGAGGACGTGAACCTCGCAGAGGTCCCGGTCGTCGTCTGCACGGCGCAGCGTCCGCCGCTCCCCGATGGGATCGACGATCTGCCGGTCCTCTACAAACCGTTCGATCGCCACGAGCTGATGCGCGCGATCCGTCGCAACGCGATGGAGCCGGCGCGCCACGCTGAAGTGTCGTCGTCGGCCGAGCGGCTCCTCGGCGAGATCGCGCAGGTGCAGCAGCGCATGTCCCGCGTCGCGAGCGAGCTCTCGGCAGTGCGCGACGATCTGCGCGCGCGCTCGGCAACTCCTGACGAGGCTTCGCAAGGCGAGCCGCTCCCGCGCGACGAGGCGCCCCCGTCGAAGAGTGGCACCCGCGCGAGGGCCGAGCCGGGGCGCTACGCGCAAGTGGACGTGACCGCGACGCCGCGACGCAAACGAGGCTGAGGGCGTTGGGAACACGACCCTCCGCGCGGGACGTTTCCGACCGGCTCGTCACGCTGAAGTGCTGCGTGATCTATGCGATGGGCGCCCCGCCGCGCGAGGTCGTCGCCGCGATGCGCGCGCGCGCGACCGAGAAGGAGCGCGCCGAGATGGACGACAAGGCCGACGAGATGCGCGACCAGTACTGGACGCCGATCTTCGACACGCCGGTGTTCGACGCGCTGACCGAGTCGGAGCGCGCGCTCTCGGAGTCGACGCTGTCCACGATGACGGTCGAGCAGCAGATCGACGCGTCGTGGCAGGTCGAGTCGATCGGCGTGCTCGCGTGGGCGCTCGGCCTGATCGACGAGCTGCCCGCCTGGGACGCGCAGGTCCCGCCGGCGGCCGTGCAGTCGATCCCGGGGCCGCGCGACCTCGCCGCGTTCCGTGCAGAGGTCACGTTGCGCGACGAAGACGAGCTCGACGACGCGCTGACAGCGGCGGAGCTCTGGCAGTGGAGGAGCCGCACGCGCGAGCTCGCCGAAGGTGGCTTCACGCTCCCCGACGAGCTGAAGCGGCCGGGCGTGCACACGCTCGAAGACGTGATCAAGGTGACGACCGCCGCTGCCTTCGAGAACGGCACGATCGAGGAGGCGCTGGGCGGCGATTTCCCGGCGCGCGGCAAGCCGTATCGCGATCTCGACGACGACGAGGCGAGCGAGCTGCGGTCGATCGCCGTCGAGCGCCACCGCGCGCTCAGTTGGCTCTGCGGGATCACCGAGACGTGGGACGTCTCACCTGCGGGCTGATCCCGCGCGCCCATCGACGCCGCACATGGTACGAC
>JBKJQC010000761.1:0-7866 GCA_046593995.1 Polyangiales bacterium | reverse complement strand
CGATGGGTGTCTAAATAGATGGCCATCGAACATGTCGCACTCCGCCTATGCCGCGCTCGCCGACGAGACGCGTCGAGAAATCCTCGCGCTCCTCGGCACCGGCTCACGCAACGCGGGCGACATCGCCGCGGAGTTCGACCTGTCGAAGCCGACGATTTCGCACCATCTCAAGGTGCTCGAAGCCGCCGGCCTCGTTCGCTCGGAGCGGCGGGGAACGAGCATCGTCTACGCGCTGCAGAGCAACGTCGTCGAAGATCTGGCCCGCGCGCTCCTCGATCTCGCGGTCGGTGTACGAAGAACGGCTCGTCGAGCCAGGAAGGACGGGTGACATGAACGCCCGAAGAATGGACGTCGCTTCGATCGCGCTCTTCGCCGGCGCCGCGATCACGACCGGCGCGCTCTGGGCGAAGCTGCCTGCGCAGGTGCCGGTGCATTTCAATCTCTACGGCGACGCCGACGGGTGGATGCCCAAGGCGATCGGCGCGTGGATCCTGCTCCTCGTCGCGGTGCCGAGTTGGGCGCTCGTCCGCTTCGGCGGCAGGCTGCTCCCGACGGACGCCCGTGATCGCCTCGAGGCGTCCCCCACCGCGCTCGTCGGACTCCTCGTCTCGATGTTCATGGTGACGTTGCACTTCCTCATGCTGAAGGCGGCGTTCGCTCCTGGGCACGCGATCGGCGGCGGGTTCCTCATCGCGCTCGGCGCCTTCTTCGCGATCCTCGGCCTCGTGCTCCCGCGCGTGCGGAGGAATCCGTTCATCGGCATCCGCACGGCGTGGACGCTGTGCTCCGACGAGAACTGGGCGCGTACGCATCGCCTGGGAGGGACGTGCTTCGTCATCGGCGGCGCGGTCGCGATGGCGAGCGGCGTCCACGGCGGACGCACGGGCGCCGCGGCAGGTTTGCTCGCGCTCCTCGCAACCGCAGCGGTGCCGGTGATCTACAGCTTCGTCCTCGCGAGGCGTGTGCCTCCGCAAGCGTGATCCACGCGACTCACACGCGCGCGACGGCGCCGAGCGACGTGGCAGCAGCGATCGCCTTCTTGTGCTGCGCGTCGATCTCCGCGTCGGTGAGCGTGCGCGCGTCCTTCGGATCGCGGTAGGTGAGTCGGAACGCCATCGACTTGTTGTTCTCTCCGACGCCCTTGCCTCGGTAGACGTCGAAGATCTCGACCGACGAGCAGAGCGCGCCCGCGCCGGTGCGCAGCGCCTCGGCGAGCTTCCCTGCCGTCACCGTCTCGTCGACCTCGAGCGCGACGTCGCGCGTGCTCGCGGGCATCTGCGGGAGCGATCGGAACGACGGCGTCTTCGCGCCGATGCGCTCGAGCGTGCGGAGATCGAGCTCGACGACCATCACCGGCCCATCGAGATCGAGCGCCTCGACGACGTCGGGGTGCAGCGGGCCGAAGGTGCCGACCTCCACGGGGCCGTCGGCCGTCGTCGCGAGCACCTTCGCCGCGCCGCGCGGGTGGAGGTGCTTCGCGGCGGCACCGAGCATCTCGATCGTCGCGGGCTGCGCCGTGAGCCGGCTCACGAGCTCGACCGCGAGGCCCTTCGCGTCCCACGCGTCGACCTCCGCGCCGCCGGACGAGGGCGTCGAAAGCCACGTGTCGCGCGGACCCGCGAGCACCGCCGCGAACGAGGGGACCTCGTCGCAGAGACCGAGCGCGGCTTCGTCGCCCCCCGCGAGGAAGCGCGCGCCGACCTCGAACATGCGGATCCGCCGTTCGCCGCGGTTGCGCGACTTGCGTACGCCGGCGAGCAGCCCCGGGAGGAGCGACGTGCGCATGACGCTGCGCTCCTCTCCGAGCGGGTTCTGCAGGGTGATCGCGGGCTCTGGCGCGCCGAGGATCTCGAGGTCGCGGGTGGAGGCGAACGCGAAGCTGATCGCCTCGCTCAGCCCGAGATCCCGCGCCGCGTGCCGTGCGCGACGTTCGATGGTGCTCGTCACCCGCGCGGTCTGCGGCTTGATCGCCGGGAGGACCGTGGGGATGGCGTCGAGACCGCGCACGCGGGCGATCTCCTCGATGAGATCGACCTCGCGCACGAGATCCGGACGGTGCGTCGGCGTGCGTACGGTGGCAGCGCCATCGGGGTTCCAGCCGGAGGTCTCGCAGCCGAGGCGCATCAGGATCGCGCGGGCTTCTTCGCGATCGACCGGGCCGCCGAGGAGCTGCTCGACGCGCGGGTGCCGGAGCACGATCTCCGAGCGACGCGCTTCTTCGCTGACCACGTGCAGCGGTGCGCTCGAAGCACTCCCCCCGCCGAGCTGCACCGTGGCTGCAGCGGCCTGTGCGAGGACCGTCGCGACGTTCCCGCGATCGACCCCACGCTCGAAGCGGTGCGAGGACTCCGTGTGCAGTCCGTGTCGGCGCGCGGTCCGTCGCACGGTGCGCGGATCGAACCAGGCGCACTCGAGGAGCACATGCTTCGTCGTCGCCGAGATCTCGCTGTTGCCGGCGCCCATCACGCCGGCGATCGCGACCGGGCGACCGCCGTCCTTGCCGCCGTCGCAGATCACGAGATCGTCGTCGGTCAGCGTGCGGGTGATGCCGTCGAGGGTGACGACCTCCTCGCCGCTCCGGGCGAGGCGCACGTGGATCGCGCTCCCCCCTTCATCGTGGGCGAGGCGATCGAGATCGAACGCGTGGAGGGGCTGCGCGTGCTCGAGCATCACGAGGTTCGTCACGTCCACCGCGTTCGAGATCGAGCGCACGCCGAGCGCGTGCAAGCGGTAGCGGATCCAGAGCGGCGACGGCCCGATGCCCACGTCGAACAGCGCGTGCGCGCCGTAGTGGGGACAGCGCTCCTTCGCGGCGTCGTCGACCGTGACGCGCACGACCGAGTCGGTCGCGACGTCGTGGATCGCCGACGGCGCGGCGGCCGACGGAGACGAGAACGGCACGCCGAGGAGCGCGGCCAGCTCGCGCGCGAGGCCCACGTGACCGAGCGCGTCGGGGCGGTTCGGGGTGACGCCGATCTCGAGCACCTCGTCCATCACCGTCGGGATCACGGCCGCGAGGCGCATGCCCGGCTCGCACATCCCCTCGGGCAGGACGAGGATTCCCTCGTGCCCTTCGTCGTTGGCGCCCTCGGTCGAGAGCGCGGCGCCGACTCTGCCGCCGAACGCGATGCCGAGCTCGGCCTCCGAGCAGAGCATCCCCTCGCTCGCGACGCCGCCGATGGCGCGCGACTCGATCGTCATCCCCTTGCCGCCGGCGGCCATCGGGAGGTGCGTGCCGAGCGGCGCGAGCACGACGAGGCCCCCGGGCGGAGGGACGTTCTTCGCGCCGCAGACGATCTCCTGCGTGCTGCCACCGCGGTCGACCGTGACGAGCTTCAGGCCCGAACGGGAGGGGTGCACGCGCGTCGACTCGACCCGCGCGACGACGACGTTCTCCAGCCCGGCGCCGAACGCGGTCAGCGCCTCGACCTCGAGGCCGCCGCCGGTCAGGCGCGCGGCCATCTCTCTGCCGTCGATCGCCGCGAACGGCGTTCCCGCGAGCGAAGGGATGAGCGAGCGGAGCCAGGCGACGGAGACCTTCATGGCGGCCGCCTCGCTACCACTTTCGTTCGCGGGGCGGGAGATGCCGGCGCGCGAGGTCGAGCCTCAGCGCCAGACGCCGAACGACAGCCCGTAGTTGAAGTAGTTCGAACCGACGTCGACGGCGGTGGTGATGCGCCACGAGGTCCCCTGGTCGTACGCGCCGAAGACCGTCCACTCGAAGAGGTTCACGTCGAAGCCGGCGGTGAAGTGCATGCGGAACGCCGTCCAGTCCGGCTTCTCGGTGAACTGCGACGGCTCCACGTAGGATCCGATGCGCGGCTTGATGCGGTTCGCGATCTCCGTCTCGAGCCCGACACGCGGCGAGAACGTCGTCACCGCCCCCGCGCGCCGGGTCTTCTGCGTGAAGAACGACTCCAGGCTGATCCCTTCACTCGTCGGTCCCATCACCAGCATCCCGAAGCTCATGAGGAGATAGCTCCGTGGCAGCGCGAGGTACTGTTCCTTGCGGCGTCGCGCGAGTCGGTCGGCGAAGGCCGAGATCTCGCGATCCTCCTGGACGCGGAGCGCTTTCTCGTCGTGGACGAGATCGGCCGCGCGCCGCTCGCGCCACTCGGGTGGCGTCGCCGCGAGGATGCTCGCCCGCGTCGCCGCGCGCCGCTCGCGGCTATGCCGGATCGCGACCCGGAAGTCTTCCATCTCGTCGCGCGGATTGCGCCAGTGGATGTTGAGCGGACGAGGTCCCGCCTGCGCCGCCACGCCGACGTCGAGCTCCCACGGCATGTGCACCGCGCGCGGCAGCCACCCGACGCCGGAGACCTCCGTCGGCCCGATCTCTCCCGTCGACACGCCCGCGCGAAAGGTGCCGCCGACACGGAAGCGCGCTTCGTCGGGGCGATAGAGGAACCCGATTTCCGGCGCAAGGCCGTTCTCCGTCACGAGGTTCTTGCTCTCGCCGCTGATTCTGGAGGTGCCAGTGACGTCGAAGCCGACGTAGCGGAACCCGCCTCCGACCACGAGGTCGCCGCCGAACAACGTCCGGCCGAAGAGGATGCGCGTGCGAGTCAGCAGCGCGCGATAGCTCTGCTGCCCTTCGGTCGCGGTTCCCGGCTTCGTCAGATCGTAGCGCTGGAGATCGGAGAGCACCCCGAAGCCCCACGGTCCCATCTGCGCGTTCACGCCGGCCATCAGGTAGACGAAGCCGGAGTAATTCACGTCCTGGCCGAGGCCTCCGAACTCGAGATCGAGGGTGCGGAAGATCGTCGGCAGGCTGATCGACGCGTCGACGTCGAGGTCGAACCAGTCCCACGAATACGGCGTGCGCACCGCGGGTGACGCGGCGTTCGACGAGTAACCCGAGAGTCCCTCCGCGATCCCCTGATAGGCCCCGCCGAGCGCGAGGATCCGGTTGGGCGCGAAGATCGGTCCCGTGACGAGGTGGATCTGGCAGGTGTGCGTGGCGTCGAGCGGCGCGCCGTTGCTGCAGGCGGCCGATGCCTCTCGTAGCTCGCAGAGCGCGTCGAGCGTGGCCGCGAGCCCGGCGAGGACCGCCGCCGCGACGATCCTCTTCGAGAGTGCGTTCACGTTCAGTCGGTCTTCGAACCGCCGAGGAGGAACCGCGTCAAGGGCTCAGCGTCGACCTTCGCGGTGGCGAGCAAGGCGTCGAGCAAGGTTCGCCCGAGCTTCGAGAGCTCGTGGAGCGCGCGCACGCGGCGGAGTTGCAGGTCGAGACGCGCCCTGTCCTCGCGATGACCTTCCGCCTCCTGAGAGCGCTCCTGAGCGCGAGATTTACGCCGCGCTTCGAGCGTCTCGATCGCGCGCTCGAACGACTCGACCGCCGCGGCGATCTCCGTCCGCTCACGCTCGCCGAGCACCCGCGAGATCATGCGCCACAACGCGACCTCGGCGACGAAGAAGTCACGCCGCTCGCCCTGCACCCAGACCTTCTTCACGACCCCCCAGCGCATCAGCTCCGCGACCGTCATGCTCACGGCGCCCGAGGAGATCTGGAGCAGATCCCTCAGATCCGACGCGGTGAGCGGGTGCGGCGACAGGTACATCACCGACCACACGCGCCCCATGTTGCGCTTGAACCCCCAGAACTCCATGAGCCGACCGACGGCATCGGTGACCACGATCTCCGCCTCGGACATCGCGTTCGGCCCGCCGGGCGCGTCTCGCGTCTCGGGCGCCCGAGATCGCGCGGGAGCCTTCGGCTTCGTCTTGGCCGGCGTCATGCCGCCACTCTAGCCGCTAGGCGGCGCGCGCTGCGAGATCCTGCGCAACCTGCGCCAGTGCGTCGCGTGCGGGGCCGCGCGGGACGGCTTCGAGCGCGAGGAGCGCCCGCCCCGACTCTGCGACCGCGCGGGCCCGGACCTCGTCGCACGCGCCGGACGCGAGGATCGCCTGCGCGATCTCGGCGGCGAGCGCGTCCTCCCGCCCGTCTCCGCGCCCATCCGCCGTGACCGTACCGTCGCGGAGGTGGCGCACGCGTTCGAGGATCGACGAGTCCTTGGCGGCGGCGCGGAGCAACGGGAGCGTCGGCTTCCCCTCGCGCACGTCGGTGAGGAGGGCCTTGCCGGTGGTCTTCGCGTCGCCGACGAGATCGAGCAGATCATCCACCAGCTGGAACGCGACGCCGACGTGCGCACCGTAGGCACCGAGCGCGGCGGCGATCCGCTCGTCACCGTGCGCGGCGCGCGCGCCGCTGCGGCAGGCCCACGCGAAGAGCGAAGCCGTCTTCCCCTGCACGATGCGCTCGTAGGTCAGCTCCGAGAGATCGAGCGTCGCGCGGCCGCGGAGCTGCACGATCTCGCCGTCGACCATCTTCCGCAGGGTCCCGAGCAGATCGAAGAGGATGCGTCCGTCGCCGCCCGGCCCGTCGAGCGGGTGCACGACCTCGAGCGCGTGCGTGAGCAGCAGATCGCCCGAGAGCACCGAGACGGCGTTGCCCCACACGACGCGCGACGTGTCGCGGCCACGTCGCTCGTCGGCGTCGTCGATCACGTCGTCGTGCAGGAGCGTGGCCGAGTGGATCAGCTCCGCCGCGAGCGCGACGGCCCGCGCGCGCAGCGCCCGATCGCCGCCGAGCCCGTTCGCAGCCGCGGCCGAGAGGAACACTGCGACCGGCCGCACGCGCTTGCCGCCCGCTCCGACCAGATGGGACGCGGCTTCGCGCGCCGGAGAGACACCGCGGTCGCAGGCCTCGCCGAGCGCGGTCGAGAGCCACGCGAGATCGACCGAGAGGACCTGCGAGATCGCGTCGAGTCGCGTCCGGGCCCGGTCGTCGACGCGCGGATCGCGCGCGACGTCGGCCAGGGTCCGGAAGCCGTCGGCGATCCTGAGGGGGCCATCTTGGACATCACGCGCGGACTTGCCGGCCGGATCGAGCTCACGAGGGTGCGCCGCCATGCGTCGTTCCTTTCAAAACGTTTTGAACACTCCGACTGTAGGGGCGCGCCGTCGGGGGTCAAGGCGCGCGACATCGGCACAGGGGACGACGGCGGCGGAGGGTTCTCTTTGACCGCGCGAGTCCGACCCGATACGAGCGCTACCGGCATGACGGACGCACGCGGGCAGGGAACGTCGCCACTCTCGAGCAGCGAAATCGGTGAGCGCTCGCTGATCGTGACGCCGACGTACAACGAGCGGGAGAACCTCGAAGCGTTCCTCGATGGCGTGTTCCGCTGGGCGCCGAAGGCCAACGTCCTGATCGTCGACGACAACAGCCCGGACAAGACGGGCGACCTCGCCGACGAGATCGCGGCGAAGGATCCGCGCGTCTCGGTCATGCACCGCCCCGGGAAGATGGGGCTCGGCAGCGCGTACCGCGAGGCCTTCGCTCGAGGGCTCGGCGACAGCCGCTACGACTTCTTCTACGAGATGGACACGGATCTCTCGCACGATCCGCAGTACCTGCCGCAGCTCGCGCGCGAGCTCGCGACGGGCGCGGAGCTCGTCATCGGCTCACGCAACATCGCAGGCGGCGGCGTCGAAGGCTGGGGCCTCGGCCGCCACGTGCTCTCGAAGGGCGGCTCGCTCTACTCGCGCTCCATCCTCGGCCTCGGCGTCCGCGATCTGACGAGCGGCTACAAGGGCTTCCGCCGCCGCGCGCTCGAGGCGATCGATCTGCAGTCGATCCACAGCGAGGGGTACAGCTTCCAGATCGAGATGACCTACCGCCTGCTCCGCAAGGGCTTCAAGGTGGCCGAGGTCCCGATCGTGTTCGTCGATCGTCGTCAGGGCCGCTCGAAGATGAGCCGCAAGATCTTCGCCGAGGCGATCGGCGTGGTGTGGAAGCTCCGCTTCGAGGCCCTCACCGGCAAGATCTGAAGAGGTCTAGAGTCTAGGGTCTAGAGTCTAGAG
>JBKJQC010000968.1:0-9075 GCA_046593995.1 Polyangiales bacterium | reverse complement strand
GCCACGCCGACAGCGCCCTGCGCGTCGCCTCCAGCTCACCGAGCGTCGGTTCTCCATGTCGTCCCATCGGCCACCTCCAGGCACGCGCTTCCGTGTGCGCGTGCGCGCGCGAGCGTCGCAGCTCGCGGGAGGTCGCTCACGCAACGTTGCCGAAAGGACACGTCGGCGCTACATCACACAGCGCCGCGCAGTTCCCCCGGTCCCGGCCGACCGAGCGTGAGCTTGCCCAGGTCGCCGGCCTCGATCAGTGGCTTGATCGTGGGGTACGCGCGCACGAAGAGCCCAGCGCCCGTCAGCATCCCGAGGAGACCCGCGATCGCATCGCGCTTTCCCTCGCCGACCGCCGCGATCGTCGTGCCCGGACAGTAGCCGACGAACGCGAGACCGGCGCCGAACACCGCCCCGCCGGCGATGACACCCCCGAGCTGGAGCGGCTTGACGACGAGCTGCGCCCGTCCCGCCCGCACCAGCGCGTGAACGCCCACCCCGCCGACGACGATCGCAGTGCCCATCATCTTCGCAATCGAGAAATCGCGGAGCAACAGCTGGTCCATGATCAGGTCGTACCGCGACGCGCGCCCTCGACGAAGCAGTCCGCCAAAGGCGATCCCCGTCGCGAGCCCGAGGAGAAGCTTGCCCGCTGATTCAATCCTCATCGCACTCCTCCGAAGACCGCGCGTGCGACAGCGACGGCGGTGGTCCCCATCACAGCGCTGAACAGCCAGCTCGACGCCGCGAGCTGCATGGTGCCGCTGATGGCGTGGCCGCTGGTGCACCCCTTCGCCATTCGCGCGCCGAACATCATCGCGAGACCTCCGGCAAAAGCCCCTGCGTACCGACGCGCGGGACTCGCGCCGAAGCGACGCTTCCACAGGCTCGGCACTCGTTGCCTGCGCGCAGGCCCATCGCCGCGCGCCACGAGGTAGCTCCCGACGCCGATTCCTGCCGCGAGCATCCACTCCCAATTGATCTCGGGAACTTCCTCGCGTTTCGCAAGGTAAGCGTTCACGTGCGTCAACTCGGGTGCGACGTGCTGTGCGATTGCCGCGGCGGTCCCCTCGAATGGAGTCGTCACGCCGAGCGGCTTCTTGGCCGTTGCGAACGCGAACCAGCTGAGCACGCCGATGCCCGCGCCAGCGGCGTACGGCGAGAGCGAGCGCGTCACTTGCGCACCCCCTCGATGTCGGGCGTGGTGATCGTGTGTTCGCTGTCCTTCCTGGTTGGTAGCTCGAGCTTCTGCCAAGCGGTCATGCCGCCGAGGACGTTCTTCACGTTGTGCAGACCACGGCGCTCGAGGAGGCTGACCGCCAGGCCCGCGCGGTGGCCGACGCTGCAGACGACGGCGATCGCGGGCTTCTGCTGCAGATCTTTCTTGATCCGATCGAGGTGCTCATCGAGGTAGCCGACGTAGAGGTGGCGTGCCTCCGGGATGTGCCCTTCCTCTTCGAACTCCGCGTCGTCGCGGACGTCGAGCACCATCGTCGAGGCGAGCGCGCCTTCGAGTTGCCGAGCGTCGATCGTTCCCGAGTACGCGAGCGACATACCCGCGTCTCTCCATGCATCGAACCCGCCGGCGAGCGCCCCCTCGATGCCGTCGATTCCGATGCGAGCGAGGTGCGTCACCGCCTTTTCGAGATCCTCCATGTCGCGCAGCACGAGGAAGATCCGGCTCTTCTCGTCGGCGATCCAGCCGCCGAAGACCGGTAGGCCCTTCAGCCAGATGTTAATCGAGCCTGGGATGTGACCTCCGGCGAACGCCTCGGGATCGCGCGTGTCGATGACGAGTCCTTGCTTCATCTCGGAAGCGAGCTTCTTCGCATTCAGCAGAGGGATTGCCTTGGCGGTCTTGCCGGGCGGCATGCCCCCTTCGAGGTTCACCTTCTCCATGTGCCCGAAATACGGCGGCCGCGGGATCCGCTCCTTGATCTTGGCTTCGATGAACGCGTCGCGGGTCTTGGTGAACACCGGGTTGTAGCCGCGCTCGAGGCCGATGGTGGACTCGTCACGCTCGGCGATGTTCCCGCCGCACACTGAGCCCGATCCATGCGCCGGCCAGAGGATGGTCTGCTCGCCGAGGGGCAGAAGCTTCGCGTGCACGGCATCGAAGAGGAGCCCGGCGTTCTCTCCGGTCTTCTTCGGATCGGGCAGATCCGTGCGCCCGGCCTCGCCGATGAAGAGCGTATCCCCCGTGAAGACGCCGAGGGCGCGCTCGGGTGCGTCCTCCACGAAGACCGCGTAGCACGTGCTCTCCGGCGTGTGGCCCGGCGTGTGGAGCGCACGGAACGTGAGCCCCCCGACCTTGAAGTCCTCGCCGTCACGCAGCCGAATGTCGCTGTGCCCGAAGAGCTTGTGATCGCCCGTCACGACCTTCGCGCCGGCGAGCTTCACGAGCTCCGCCGATCCCATCACGAAGTCTTCCTGGCGATGCGTCTCGATGACGTACTTGATCGCCAGCTTGTTGGCTTGGGCGGCCGTGATGTACTCGTCGACGTCTCGCCGCGGATCGACGAGCGCCGCCTCGCCCTGGTCGCCGATGAGATATGCGACGTGCGCGACGCCGGGGGTCTTGAATTTCTGAAACAACATTCCGCAAGCTCCTGGTAGTGGGCGATTTCAATGCGACAAGGAGGGCCGTTCGCGTCCCTGGCGGAGCCGGCCCAGCACGAACGCCCCGCCCGCGGCGAGTGCGATGCCGGCAATCCAGGGCCACGGCGAGGTTTGCGTGAGTGCGGGCCAGGTGACTTTTCCCCAGTCGCCCGCGGCTCGCTGGAGCTGCGCGACCGGGCCATGCAGCGCGACGAACGCGAGCGCTCCCGCGAACATCCCGACAATGCCGACGAGCGCGTCGCGCTTCCCCTCGCCGGCTGCAGCCACGGTGGTTCCCGGGCAGTATCCGAGCACCGCGAGTCCGACGCCGAAGCAGAGCGCACCGCTCACGAGCCCGCCGAACTGTGCCGGCTTCACCTCTACGTGGGCGACGCTCATGGCCACCAGGGCGTAGACGCCCACCGCACCGACGGCGACCGCGACGCCCATGATCCTGAACACCGTCCAGTCGCGGAACAGCAGCTGGCCGACGATGACAGCATGCTTGGCGACCTGTCCCTTCTGGAGCAGGAAGCCGAACGCGATTCCCGTGAGGAGACCGAGCAGCAGCTTCAGGGGCGAATCAAACATGACGACTCTCGCTCCCGGTGCGATAGAGCGTCCATGCGGTCGCCACCGCGACTGCGAACGCGAGCGTGATGAACACCCAGCTCGACACGGCGAGCAGCAGCGCGCCGGTGATTCCGTGACCGCTCGTGCACCCCCGCGCCAGACGCGCCCCGAACATCATCAGCGCACCGCCCGCGAACGCAGCCATCATCCGCTTCGGAACCGATGGGCCGAAGCGAGCACGCCACAATGATGGGACGACCGGCTCGGTGCGATCGCCGGAGAGCTTCGAGCTGATGAAGCTGCCGAGGAAGACACCGACGACGACCATCCACTCCCAACCAATCTTCGGCTTCTCGGTGGCGAAGTAGGGCGCCGCCATCTCGGGCGCGACGGCGCGCTCGACGAGGGCGGCAGCATGCTCGAATGGTGTGGTGATCCCGAGCCCGTGGTCCGCGGTTGCGAACGCAAACCAGCTAAGGAGTCCGAGTCCGACGCCGACCGCCCAGGGCGACCACGCCTTTGATCGAATGTTACCCAAGGCTGCTCCTCCGCGGCGTCCTGTTGAGCCAGCACGTCAGCTCGTGAGAGGCCGATGCAACGGGCGCGCCCGAACCGGTGCGACGAGCGCGAGCTTCGCTCAGTGCTCGTGATCGTGGTGGACATCCGATCCATGGGGATGAGCGTGCTCCCGGGGGACGTGCTCATGCACATGGTTATGAAGGTCCGCGCCGGAATCGTGCGCGCGGTGCACGTGGTCATGGTGCTCGTCGTCGTGGCGATGCGCGTGCTCGTGTAGCAGTGTCGCGTGAGAATGCGCGTGCCCGTGCTTCTCGGTAACGTGAAGAATCACCGCCGCGACGAAGAGTATTGCGGCGACGGCCTTCAGCGCCGCGTCGTCGCGGGCGCCCATCGCGAACGCGATCACCGCACCGACGAAGGGAGCGAACGCGAAGATGGAGCCCGTCCTCGCGGCGCCGAGCACACGCTGCGCCACGAGGTATAGGCGGAGGCTCGCGCCGTAGCCGACCGCGCCGCACACCACGAGCCCGGAGAGTGAGCCGTTCGACGGCATTCGCGCCGATGACGCGAGCGCAGCTACCAGCGAGAGGCTTGCGCCAAGGCACGTCTTTGCCAACACCACGGCGCGCGGATCGCGCTCGGCGAGGGGGCGCGTGAGCGTGTTGTCGAGTGCCCAACCAAACGTCGCCGCGGTGACCGCCGCGATGCCGAGCAAGTCGATGGCTGCGCCCCCCGAGCCACGAAGTCCGAGCGTCGCGCCGCCGACGACCATCAACGCAACCGCGACGAGCACGCGTCTCCCGATCGACTCGCGATAGAAGGCGCGGGCCAGCGCCACGGTGAACACGGCCTCCATGTTGAGGAGGAGCGACGCCGTCGTGCCGTCTGTTCGTTGAAGGCCCCACGCGAGGGCAAAGGGTGCGGCGGCCGCTCCGATCACCGCCACGACGACGAGCCGCGGCACGTCGCTTCGTCGGAGCGGAGCTTCGCGTCTCTCGCGGTCGAGAGCATTCGAGGCGCCGCCGATCGGAAGCGAGGCGATCGCGGCCCCACAGTAGAGCGCCGCCGCGGTGACGAACGGCGGGACGTCTCGACCAAACCGCTGCACGAACGGCGTCGTCGCGCCGAAGAGCGCAGCCGCCGCGAGCGCGAGCAGGCTGCCCCGCGCGATGGGCTGGAGTGACGGGGGTGCCACGGACCGGAATGTACCTCGGCGCCGCATGCTACGATCACCACCGTGAGGAGTCGGCGAGCATCGCGCACCCCGCTCCCGGGGCTCCGTGCGCTTCGGCGTCGCCTCGTCGTACTCGCACGCTTCCTGATTGTGCTCGTCTCGCTCCAGCTCTCGGGCGCGATGCACGTCCTGGGCGACGTCGTGGAGCTCGCCCTCGCGATCGATCCCCACGACGGACACGACGACGACTGCGACCGCGGCGACCGCGACTGTCCGCCGGGCTGTCCGTCGTGTCACACGGCCCATGCCGGCGCCGCGCCGATCGCGCCCGCGATCGAGCTGCGCGTCGCGGGGGCCGCGGTCGTGTCCCAGCTCCCCGCTCCCTCCGGCACCCGCGACGGGCCACCCGCTCCAACGACGCAAACGCTCGAACGACCGCCGCGACCTCACGTCGTCGTGAGCTGACCTCTCGGTCTTCGATTCGAGGACGTCCGCACGAAACGCGTGCGGCCTGACGTGGAGCCATGCCGTGAACCCGAACCGAACTCGGGTCGCCGCCGCGATGATCGCGGCCGCGACGGCGATCGCGCTTTCCTGTGGGAAGCGCGACGCATTGCCGATTGCACCCGGTGAGCCCGCCGCCGCGCACAGCGACGAGCCCGAGCACCAAGGCATCCCCAAACGCATTCACCTCACCAAGGAGGTGATCGCCGCGGCGAAGCTGAAATGGGCGCCGGCGCGGAAGGAGATCCTCGCGGCCACGCTCACGCTCGCCGGAGAAGTCGTCGCCGATCCGGACAAGAGCGCGCGCATCGCGTCCCCGGTGGCGGGTCGCCTCGAGGAGGTGAAGATCAAGGAGGGCGCGTCCGTGAAGAAGGGCGACGTCTTGGCGATCGTTCGCGTGCCCGAGCTCGGGAAGGTGCACGCGGCGCTCGCCGGCACGCTCTCTCGAGCGAGGGCGGCGCGTGCCGACGCCGATCGACTCAGGGGCCTCTACGAGAAGGGCATCCGCGCCGAGCAAGAGTACTTCGACGCGAAGGCGAAAGCGGAAGCGTTGGAGGCCGACGCGCGCGGCCTGTCGACGCAGCTCTCCTCGATGGGTGCGGCGGGATCCTCGAGTGCTCCGTTCCTGCTCCCGCTGCGGGCGCCGCTCGATGGGGTCGTCCTCTCGCGGACCGCGGTCGTCGGTCAGCCGATCACCACCGAGGAGACGCTCGCGAGCATCGCCGATCTCTCGGAGGTCTGGTTCGTCGCGCGCATCTTCGAGAAGGATCTCAGTCGACTGACCGTCGGCTCCGCTGCGGAGGTACAGCTGAACGCGCACCCGAGCGATAGATTCGTCGGGACAATTGAGGCGATCGGACGTCAGATCGATCCCATCGCGCGGACGGTCACCGCCCGGATTCGCCTCGTCAACCGCGGCGAGACGCTGCGCATCGGGCTCTTCGGCAACGCGCGCGTGGTGATCGCCAGCGACACGGCGAAGGCACCGGTGCTCGTCGTACCGCGAGGCGCGGTCACCGAGGTCTCGGGCAAGCCGGTCGTCTTCGTGCGGCACGCGGACGACGACTTCGAGGTGCACGAGGTCGTGCTCGGTCAAACGGGCGTTGGCAAGGTCGAGATCGCGAGCGGGCTGCGCGAGGGGGAAGACGTGGTCATCGATGGCGCCTTCAACGTGAAGAGCGTCCTCCTCAAGAGCACCCTCACCGAGGAGGACTGAGATGATGAAGCTCCTCGCGGCGATCGTCGACGCCTCACTCTCGAACCGCGCGATCGTCCTCGTGCTCACGTTGCTCGGCGTGGTCTTCGCGGTGCGCGCCGCCGAGCGGCTCCCAATCGACGCCGTACCCGACGTGACCAACGTGCAGGTCCAGATCATCACGTCGGCGCCCGCGCTCTCCCCGGTCGAGATCGAACAATACGTGACGATCCCGGTCGAGCGCGCGATGGCAGGCATCCCGAAGACGACCCAGATTCGGTCGATCTCGAAGTACGGCATCTCGCTGGTCACCGTCGTCTTTCGCGACGACACCGACGTGTACTTCGCGCGCCAGATGGTGAACGAGCGCATGCGCGCCGCAGAGGATGCCGTGATCGGCGCGTATGGAAAGCCGGAGATGGGCCCGATCACGACCGGCCTCGGCGAGATCTTCCAGTTCGTCCTCCGCAACGACCAGCTCTCGCTGATGCAGCTCGAGGAGCTGCTCGATTGGCAGATCGGTCCGCAGCTCCGCACGGTGCCCGGCATCGTCGACGTCAACAGCTTCGGCGGAGAGGACCGCCAGTATCAGATCGTGCTCGACCCGAAGCGCCTCAACGCCGCGCGACTCTCGGTCTCGCAAGTGGCCGACGCGGTCCGGAAATCGAACGCGAACGCAGGTGGCGGCTACCTCGAGGTCGACCGCACGCACTTCGTCATCGGCACGAACGGTCTCGTCAAGAACCTGGAAGATCTGCAGCGCGTGGTGATCGGGGCCACACCGGAGGGCATTCCGATCACGGTCGCCACGGTCGGCGAGGTCAAATTCGGACCGCGGCTCCGACGTGGCGCCGCGTCGCAAGACGGCAAAGGGGAGGTCGTCGTCGGCGTCACGCTCATGCTCATCGGCGAGAACTCGCGCACGGTCACCGAGGCCGTAAAGACCAAGCTCGCAGCCCTCCAATCATCGCTCCCCCCCGGCACGGTCATCGAGCCCTTCTACGATCGTTCCGTCCTCGTCGACCGCACCATTCGTACGGTCGGGAAGAACCTGGCGGAGGGAGCGATCCTCGTGATCGCGGTGTTGTTCCTGCTCCTCGGGGACCTTCGAGCGGGGTTCGTCGTCGCGCTCACCATCCCGCTGTCGCTCCTCTTCGCGGTCGCGATCATGGAGGCGTTCGGCCTCTCCGGAAACCTCATGAGCCTCGGGGCGATCGACTTCGGTCTCATCGTCGACGGCGCGGTGATCATCGTGGAGAACGCCGCGCGCCGACTGAGCGAGCAGCGACGCGCCGTCGGACGCGAGCTCACGAGCCAGGAGCGCACCGGAGTCGTGCGTGAAGCGACCCTCGAGGTCCGCGCGGCCAGCGTGTTCGGCGAGGCGATCATCGCGATCGTGTACGTACCGATCCTCGCGCTCTCGGGGATCGAGGGGAAGTTGTTCAAGCCGATGGCGGTGACAGTGCTCCTCGCGCTCTTCGGTGCGTTCGTGCTCTCGCTGACCCTGGTCCCGGTGCTCGCGAGCTACTTCCTTCGTCCCTCGGAGGGCGAGCACGAGACGTGGCTGCTTCGCAAAGCGCACGCGCTCTACGCGCCGATCTTGCGACGAGCCACGCGAGCACGCGCCGTCACCATTGCGATCGCAGTGGTGGCGCTCGCCGGCGCTGTCGTCCTGTTCGGTCGCATCGGCGCGGAGTTCGTCCCGCAGCTCGACGAGGGGGACGTGCTCGTCGAGGTGCGCAGGCTTCCGGGCGTCGCGTTGACGGAGTCGGTCGCCATGGACGCGCGCATCCAGCGAGAGATCCTGAAGCTGCCCGAGGTCCTGCACGCCGTGAGCAAGACCGGCGCGCCGGAGCTCGCGACCGATCCCATGGGGATCGAGCAGACGGACACGTACATCGCGCTCAAGCCCCGCGCGGAGTGGAGACCGGGGCTGACCAAGGAGGCGCTCGGCCGCGAGATCGCGGAAAAGCTGAGCGCCGCGGTGCCCGAGGCGGCGATGGCGATCTCGCAGCCGATCCAGATGCGGAGCAACGAGCTGATCGAGGGGGTTCGATCGGACGTGGCGGCGTTGATCCATGGTCCGGATCTCGGCGAGCTCGCCCGGCTCGGTGCTCGCGTCGCAGGCGTGCTTCGCAAGGTACCGGGCGTCGCGGATCTGCGTGTCGAACAAGTCGCGGGCCTGCAGTACCTCCGCGTGGTTCCCGACCGCGCGAAGCTCGCGCGCTACGGGCTCGCGATCGAGGACGTCAACCAAGTCACCGAGACGATCGCGGTGGGTCACTCGGTCGGTTTCGTGCTCGAGGGCGAACGACGGTTCGACTTGGTCATCAAGAGCGACCACGCGTACGCGGGTGAGCTCGACTCGCTGCGCGCACTCCCCTTGCGGTCGGTGAGCGGTCAGCTGGTTCCACTCGGCGACGTCGCCGCGCTCGAATTTTCGATCGGTCCCGCACAAGTGAGCCGCGAGAGTCTCTCGCGTCGGTTGACGGTGGAGTTCAACGTGCGCGGTCGCGATCTCCTA
>JBKJQC010000906.1:0-4642 GCA_046593995.1 Polyangiales bacterium | reverse complement strand
CGGAGGCACGGAGGTCCGTGAAGTGCTGCCGCGCGCACCCAGCCGCGTCTCGCCGGCGATCGCATCGAGGAACGGATTCTGGGGCCAGGCCCCGAAGCGTCGCGATCGGCAGACTCTCGAGCCTCCGTGCCTCCGTGCCTCCGTGTTCAATCGATCAGGTACGCCGAGTTCGAGAATCGAGGTCGCTGATTTAGACCCTGGACCCTAGACCCTAGACCGGAAAGTTGGCCCGGCGTCTCCCCCGAGAACACAACCGAGCTCTCGTGAGTACAGTGAGCGCACCCGCCTACCGCGCGCTGCCGCTCGTCCTCGGTCTCCTGGCCGCGGGCGTGACGTACGGGGCGAGCAGCCCGCGCGCGGAGTCGCACATGCGCGGCGCGGTCAAGGCGACGCTCCTCGGTGAGCCCGTCGCGATCGACGCGCAGATCTACGGGAAGCTGCGCCACACGCTGCGCGCGCACCTCGCCGGCAAGATCACCCTCACGCTCTCCGGATCGGGAGGCGGCGTGAAGAAGACGATGTCGCGCGAGGCGCTCGGCGTCCGCATCGACGAGGTGCGGCTCGCGGCGCTCGGACGCGCGCTCACCGACGCGGAGAGCCCGCTCCTGAGCAACGCGGCGCGTGCGCCGAAGACGCCGCTTTCGCTGCCGGTGCCCATCGTGCTCGATGCGAAGGCCGCGCTCGCCGCGCTCTCCTCGATGAAGGACGACGTCGACGAGCCGCCGCAGGACGCGAAGATCGACCTCGACGCACGCAAGGTCGTCGCCGAGATCCCGGGGCGGCGCGTGAAGGTCTACGAGACGATCGCCGCGATCGAGCAGGCGCTCGCGAAGGGTGCGACCGAGGTCGAGGTCGCGTTCGACGCCATCGCGCCGAAGGTCGACGCCGCGGCCCTCGCACACGTCGATCTCGGCGACGTCATCGGCTTCTTCGAGACGCGCTACGCGACCGACGCGAAGCACGCAGACCGCACGTTCAACCTCCGGCTCGCCGCGTCGCGGCTCAACGGCAAGGTCATCCTCCCGGGCGAGACCTTCGATTTCAACGCGGTCGTCGGGCCGCGGGACGAGGCGCACGGGTACCGCATCGCCAAGGTCATCGCCGACGGCGAGCTGATCGACGGCATCGGCGGAGGCACCTGCCAGATCGCCGGCACGCTCCACGGGGCGGCCTTCTTCTCCGGCCTCGAGATCGTGTCGCGCACGCCGCACACGCGGCCGAGCTCGTACATCAAGATGGGCCTCGACGCGGCGGTCGCGTATCCGCACGTCACGCTCAGGCTGCGGAACCCGTTCCCGCACCCGGTGGTGCTGCGCGAGACGGTGACGGGCGGCGTGGTGCGCGCAGAGGTCCTCGGTCCGAAGCGCGCGCGGCTCGTCACGTTCATCCGCAAGATCGACGACGTCATCCCCTTCAGCGAGCGCGTGGTGATGGACGATCGATTGCCGAAGGGCACGAAGATCATCACCCAGCGGGGCATCCCCGGGTTCAAGGTGCGTAGGTATCGGGTGGTGCGCGAGGGGCCGAACGCCGTCCGCGAGAAGACCAGCGACAGTTATCCGCCCACCCAGCAGATCGTGCACATCGGGACCGGCGCGGATCCGTCCGCGCCCTCTCACATGCCGTCGCACGACGACCATCCCGAGTACGTCGCGGACGAGTACCTCGCGATCACGCAGGGGCCGGGCGTCGGGAAGCCGGCGTCGGCGAACGAGCTGAGCGCGGCGTCCGGGATGGAAGAAGTCCGCGTGGCCGGGAAGACCGGGACCAAGGGATGGTCGCGGAAGTACACGACCGGCCCGATCTCCGTCCCTGGGGCTGCGCCGGGCTCGTCCGATCCGGACGCCGACGACGAGCCGGCACCGGGCGGCGGCGACGGCAACGACACGGGCGACGCCAACGGCCCGTCGCCGAAGCCACAGAAGAAGTCGCCGAGCAAGTCCAAGAAGGTCGCGCACCACAAACTTCCATGACCTCGAGCGCGCTCGCGTGCGTGGATCTCGCGGCATCGCCCGTGCTCTCATCGGGACGTGGCGAACGAGGCGGCTGCTGCGAAGCGGACTTCGACCCCAGGGAGACCTGCGGGGAGCGCGCCGCCACGTGAGCAGGATCTCCACTCCGGCAACCTGCCGGAGCCGCACACGCTCGACGGTCTCGCGGACATCTCGCCCGAGATCTCGACGGTCGAGATCCTCGAGCGCGAGCTCGCGCGCGCCTATCGCATCGAGCGCGCGCTACGCGACGTGGGCCTCGCGCTCGGCACCACGCTCGATCTCGACGCGCTCCTCCGACTGATCATGGAGCGCACGACGGAGGCGCTCGAGGCCGAGCGCGCGACGCTCTTCCTGGTCGAGCCGAAGCAGGAGACCGACCCCGTCACCGGCGTCACGCGCTGGGAGTCGATGCTCGTCTCGCGCGTCACCGAAGGCGGGACGATCGACGAGATCCGGCTCCACCTCGGCGAGGGCATCGCCGGCGAGGTCGCGCGCACCGGCCGCGTGGCGAACGTCCGCGACGCCTACGACGATCCGCGCTTCTCCCGCGCGTGGGACGAGCGCACGGGCTTCCGTACCCGCTCGGTGCTCTGCGTCCCCCTCAAGAGCCAGCTCGGGCGGATCATCGGGGTCATCCAGGTCCTCAACAAGCGCCCCGGCGGCACGATCTCCGAGCGCGGATGGACCGGCCTCACCGAGCCCGCGCAGTTCGACGAGGACGACGAGGCGCTCTTGATGGCGCTCGCCACGCAGGCCGCGGTCTCCATCGAGCAGGCGCGTCTGTTCGTGTCGATCCTCGACAAGAACCGCGAGCTCTCCGCCGCGCGCGGCGCGCTCGAGAAGAAGGTCCAGGACCTCGAGGTGCTCTTCGCGATCGAGCGCGCGACCGCACGCGCGACGACGCGCGAGACGCTCGCCACGGCGATCCTCCCGGAGGCCACCCGCGCCGTCGCGGGCCGGACGGCCTACGTCGTCCTCTCCGACGAGAGCGGCGATCTCACGCTCTTCCACCTCGACAGCGACGCGGTGGACGTCTCGAGCGATCTGGCGCCGCCCGAGCGCTCTCCGTCAGGGGGACGACCGCCGTCTCCCTCCGGCGGCCCGAGCAGCATCAGCCAGCCCGTCACGAACGTCGGCCTCCGTAAGCTCCGCATCAAGGCTGGCGAGGGCTTGGTCGGCGTCGCGATCGCGAGCGGCGAGACGCTCGTCGTGGCCGACGTTTCGGAGGATCCACGCAGGAGCACGCGCATCGGTTCTGCGCTCTTTCCCTTGGGTGACGATGCCGGCGCACCCGCGGTGATCGTGCCGCTGTCCGACGAGAGCGACGAGCCGTTCGGCGCGCTCGCCGTCATCCGCCGCGCGGGCGATCCGCCGTTCGAGAAGGACGACGTCGACCTCTTGCGGCTGGTCGCCCTCAACGCCTCGACGGGCTTCCAGCTCGAGGCCGCGCGCCAGGCCCACGCCCGCGAACAGCGCCTCACCACGATCGGCTCGCTCCTCAGCGGCATGATGCACGACCTGAAGACACCGATGACCGTGATCAGCGGCTACGTGCAGCTCATGGCGAACGAGGCCGATCCCGAGCAGCGCGAGAAGTTCGGCGAGCTCGTGCACAAGCAGTTCGACCACATCGGCGCGATGCAGAAGGAGATCCTCGCGTTCGCGCGCGGCGAGCGCACAGTGTTCGTGCGCCGGGTCTATCTGCAGAAGTTCTTCTCCGAGATCGAGGGGCAGCTCCGCCACGAGATCGAGCGCCGCAGCGCGCCCGTCGAGCTCGCGCTCCACATGAAGGACCGCGGGACGGTCCGCTTCGACGAGGCGAAGATCACCCGCGCGATGCACAACCTCGGGCGCAACGCGATCGAGGCGATGGGCGACAAGGGCGGGAAGCTCACGATCACGGTCGATCAGAAGCCCGGCGAGCTCCTCGTCTCGGTCGGCGACACCGGCCCGGGCATCCCGGCGCAGGTCGAGGAGCGGCTGTTCCAGAGCTTCGTCACGGTCGGCAAGGCGAGCGGCACCGGCCTCGGTCTCGCGATCGTGAAGAAGATCGCGGAGGACCACGGCGGCACGATCGAGTGCGCGTCGACCGAGCGCGGCGCCACGTTCACGCTCCGCATCCCGCAGGACGCAGCGAACCCCGCTCTGAAGCGCATGCCGACGTCGGGATGACCCTCCGGTTGGTAGCAGGCGTCGTGTCATTGGCGATCGGCTGCGGCAACGCCGTCGTCGCTCAGACTTCTACGGACGCGAGCACCGACACCGCGAGCACCGACACCACGAGCACCGACACCACGAGCACCGACGGGACGAGCACCGACGCCGCTGTGGAGGTGATGGGCTGTGGCGAACGACCGGTCACGTCGTGCGACGGCGGCGTCTTCTACCGATGCATCGCGAACGAGTGGGTGAACACCGCGGAGTGCGGCGACGGCTCGGTCTGCGTCCCTGTGCTCGGCTGCCGCAACATCGTCTGCTCGCCAGGAACCCGCCGATGCGCAGAAGAGCGCATCGAGGTGTGCGGCGCAGACGGCACCGCATGGATTGCGGAGACGACGTGCGCGGACGGTTACCGCTGCGATGCGACGACATGGACGTGTGAGAAAATGGCCTAAATAGCCGAGCGCGATTCTCGAACTCGGCGTACC
>JBKJQC010000821.1:0-3528 GCA_046593995.1 Polyangiales bacterium | reverse complement strand
CGCGCTGATGTGATGGATTCGGTCGAGGAATTGCGGTTCGTGGCTTGGTTTCGCGGTTCCTTGTCCTGGAGATGCGCGGCGCCGTTGGGCCAGTCGGCGCACAAAATGCCGTGAATCACGCCTCTCAGGTGGGCAACACCTCGTGCCCCATCTCGTGCCCCAT
Source organism: Polyangiales bacterium (assembly GCA_046593995.1). Classification (GTDB taxonomy): domain Bacteria; phylum Myxococcota_A; class Polyangia; order Polyangiales; family JADJMO01; genus JALHOE01. The sequence continues at coordinate 3,365 of JBKJQC010000821.1, read as the reverse complement.
CTCGTGCCCCATCTCGTGCCCCATGAGGAGTGCGGACGCACGCTCGTCGGCGCGACGCCGAACGCTGTGCCCCGCGACGTCGCTGACGTGAGTTGCGATCGTCACGGCCGATTTCGTTACGTCGATGATGAATCGTCGTAGTGCGGTCGGCACGCAAGCGTTTCCACCCCACGCCTCCCATCACGAGGCGGTCTGCTTCACGGCCGCGCTCGCGGAAAAGGAGGCTCGCTTCGCGTGTGCGGCGATCGGGGGCACCTCGCGATGTCGCGCGGCGTTGCGCGCTATTTATTTCGCAGGGTGCGTACGAATTTGTGAGCACGTATAATACGTAATCGTTGTCGCGTTCGCGGTTTTTGCCATTATTTCGGCACAGTGTGTGTTTGACGGTGACGCGAGTGTTCTTAGAACTGTTCGTACATGAACCGCGCAATTCCCGTCGCCGCCAGCCTCGTCGCCTTCATCGCTCTCGGCTGCGGTCGCAAGGAACGCGATTCGGATCCCGGTGACGAGCCGCGCACCTCGCACGTCCCGCCGGAGGGCACCGTGAGCGCCGACGAGCCGTCGGACGAGGGCGCCGGGTTCACCGCCGCCAGTGACTCGACGAAGGCGAACACGCCCGCAGGCGAGCCCGCCGCCGAGCCCGCCGCCGAGCCCGCGAAGGAGCCCGCCGCCGAGCCCGCGAAGGAGCCCGCGAAGGAGCCCGCCGCCGAGCCCGTGGTCACGGCGCCTGCGCCCGTCCCCGTCACGGAGCCTGCGCCCGTCCCCGTCACGGAGCCCGCGCCCGTCCCCGCGCCCGCGCCCGTCCCCGTCACGGAGCCCGCGCCCGTCCCAGCGCCGGCGCCGGTCGTGGCCGCAGCGTCGAAGCGCCTCGTCGCGTATTACGCAACGTGGACGCGCGCAGCGATGCCGCCGAAGAGCATCGCTTGGAGCCGTGTCACGCACATCGCGCATGCGTTCGTGCTTCCGTCGACGCTCGGCGGCCTCAAGAACGTCAGCACCTACGTCGATCCGGAGCTCATCGCAGAGGCCCACGCTCACGGGGTGAAGGTCGTCGCCTCCGTCGGCGGCTGGGGCGCGAACTTCGACGCCAACGTCGATCCGGTGATCCGCGCGAAGACGGTCGCCGCCCTCGCGGCGCTCTGCAAGACCCACCATTACGACGGTATCGACATCGACTGGGAGTTCCCGACCGCGGCGACGGCGCCGGCGTGGGCTGCGCTCGTCTCCGAGCTCCGCGTCGCGCTCGACGCGATCAACCCGAACCTCGAGCTCGCCGCCGCAATCAGCGCCGGCCGCGCGAACATGGCCGTCCTCCCCAAGGCGGCGCTGGCAAAGCTCTCCTTCATCGGCGTGATGACCTACGACTTCTCCGGTCCGTGGAGCGCCTCGATCGGCCACCACGCGCCGCTCTACCCGACCAAGGGCGGCGACGGCGGCTCGACCTCCGGCGCGATCGACTACCTCGTGAAGACGGTCGGCGTCGCGTCCGACAAGCTCCTCTTCGGTCTCCCGTTCTACGGTTATCAGTTCGCGGGCTCGACGCTCGAGTCGACCGCGGTCGCCCCCGGCGGCGGCGTCGACTACAACAAGCTCGCACCGCTCGTCGGAGCGCAGGGCTACACGCGCGGCTTCGATGCGACCGGCAAGGTCCCCTTCCTCACGCGTCCCGCGAGCCCCGGCTTCGTCAGCTACGACGACGACACGTCGATCGCCGCGAAGTGCACCTGGTCGAAGTCGCGCGAGCTCGGTGGCGCGATCATCTGGCACCTCGCCGGTGACAAGATGACGGACGGATCGCAGCCGCTCCTCACGGCCGCGCAGGCCTGTCGCTGAGGCTTCGCGCTGGCTGCTCAGATCGGTGAGGGGCCGACGCGTCGGGCTCGGCGGCGCCGGACCGCGAACAACCCCGACAAGACGAGCAGCGCGCCACCGGTCGCGGTCGTCCGAGCCGGCGCGCCCATCGCGCAGCCGCCGGAGTCGGCCTCGCCTGCGACCGCGACGCATCCGCCACCGCTGCAGGCCGTCCCCGGCGCGCACTGATCGCTGGTGGTGCACGCGCCGTAGCAATTCCCCGTCGAAGGATCGCACGTGAACGGCGCGCAGATCTTGGCCGCCGACTTGTCGGGCGGGATCGAGCTCAGCTTGTCGCCGCTGCAGAGGGCTTTCGGCGGTACGCACTTGGCGGTGGGAACGTCGCAGATGTAGCCGCTGCCGCAGTCGCCGTCGCTCTTGCAAGTATCCTTGCAGACGGTGTCCGCACAGCCGAACGCGCCGCAGGTGGCTTTCGTGCCGGGCTTGCACGTCCCGGTGCCGTCGCAGAAGGAAGCGGTGGTCGCCGAGCCGTCCTTGCACGTCGCCCGCGCGCACTCCTTGCTCGGCCCGTTGAGGAATCCGACGCACTTGCTGCGATCCTTGGCGCTGTCGCACGCGAGCGCTTTGCAGACGTCCGTGCTGGTTTCGCAGGCCGCGCGGGTGCCGTGCGGCGCGCCCGAGACGCCGGTGCACTTGCCCGCGCCGCCCGGGATGTCGCACGCCTCGCACTGTCCCGTGCAGCCGCTCTCGCAGCAGACGCCGTCGACACAGAACCCGCTCTTGCACTCCGACGCCGCGGTGCAGGCCTCTCCGTTCTCGCGCACGCAGTTGCCCGCAGACGGCGACGTGGAGTTGGCGCAGATCGATCCGGCGGCGCACGCAGCGACCTTGCAACAGACGTTGCCGCCCGGTCCGCCCGGCGCGCAGTGCGTGCTGTTGCACTGCGTGCCGTCGGTGCAGATCGTGCCGAGCCCGCCGGTCGTCACGCAGCGACCGTCCTTGCACGCATAGCCCGTCGCACAGTCCGCCGTCGTCGTGCACGCGCTCTTGCACGACGAGGCTGCGCAGAGATACGCGCCGCAGCTCGAGGCCGTCGCGCTCGCGCATGCTCCGAGGCCGTCGCAGTACGAGGGCGGAGTCACCATCCCGGCAGCGCAGCTGGCCGCGCCGCACACCGTCGAGCTCCCGGGGACCGGACCGCAGGCGAGCCGATCCGAGCCGGTGCACGCCGCCTGACACAATCCCGCTCCCGTGCACGCCGCGCGCGCTCCGTGCACCGCGCCGACGACGGCGGTGCACCTGCCGAGGCTGCCACCGACGTCGCACGCTTCGCACTTGCCGCTGCACGACGTGTCACAGCAGACGCCGTCCACGCAGTTGCCCGAGCCGCACTCGGTCGCGTTCGCGCACACGGTTCCGAGCGGCTTGCTGCACGCTCCGTCGCCGCTGGCGTTGCATTTCAAGGGCGACGCGCAGGACGCGCTGCTACAGCACGTCGCGTCGACGCAGTTGCCGCTGCCGCACTCGCTGCCGGCGCTGCACTTCGCTCCGAG
>JBKJQC010000794.1:0-7222 GCA_046593995.1 Polyangiales bacterium | reverse complement strand
CGAGCGAGTAGCCCGCGAGGAGCTGCGCGATCTGCATGACCTGCTCCTGGTAGACGATGACGCCGTACGTCGGCTTGAGGAGCTCGTCGACGAGCGGGTGGAGCGACTGGATCGGCTTGCGACCGTGACGACAGTCGACGAAGTCTTTCACCATGCCGGTGCCGAGGGGACCGGGGCGGTAGAGCGCGACGGCGGCGACGATGTCCTCGAACGAGGTCGGCTTCAGGTCCTTGAACAGACCCTGCATGCCGCTCGATTCGAGCTGGAACACGCCCTTGCACTCTCCGGACTGGAGGAGCTTGAACGTGAGGTCGTCGTCCATCGGGATCCGGTCGAGATCGAACGGTGTCCCGTCACCTTGCACGGCGCGCGTGATGTCGGGGCGCGCGTTGATCAAGCGTGCCGCGATGTCGATCACCGTCAGCGTCTTCAGGCCGAGGAAGTCGAACTTCACGAGGCCCGCGAGCTCGACGTCGTCCTTGTAGTACTGGGTGACGAGCTCGCCGTTCGCGCCGGTGAAGCACGGCACGTGGTCCCACAGGGGACCTTCGCTGATGACGACGCCGGCGGCGTGCATGCCGGCTTGGCGCGTGAGCCCCTCGAGCTTCGTCGCTTGCGTGAGGAGCTCCTGGATGCGCGGATCGGTGTCGGCGAGCGCCTTGAGCTTCGGCTCGCGTTCGAGCGACTCGGGGATGGTGTACGTCTGCCCCGGCGCCTTCATCGGGATCAGGTTCGCGAGGCGCTGCGTCTCCTGCGGGGCCACGCCCATGGTGCGGCCGACGTCCTTGATGACGCTCTTCGCCTTGAGCTCGGCGAAGGTCGCGATCTGACCGACGGAGGTCGTGCCGTACTTCGCGGCGACGTAGTCGATGACGAGGCCTCGCCGGTCCATGCAGAAGTCGATGTCGAAGTCCGGCATCGACACGCGCTCCGGGTTGAGGAAGCGCTCGAAGAGGAGGGCGTAGGGGAGGGGATCGAGATCGGTGATGCGGAGCGCGTACGCGACGATGGAGCCGGCGCCGGACCCGCGCCCCGGACCGACGGGGATTCCGTGCTCCTTCGCGTAGCGGATGAAGTCCCAGACGATGAGGAAGTAGCCCGGGAACTTCATCGAGCAGATGACGTCGAGCTCCCACTCCATCCGCTTCTTGTAGACGTCGTGATCGACCGTCTTGCCGATGGCCGCGAACTCGACGAAGCGACGCTCGAGCCCCTCGCGCGTGACGTGCTTGAAGTACTCGTCGAGCGAGGAGCCGTCCGGCACCTTGAACGTCGGGAGCATCGGGACGCCGAGCTTGAGCTTCAGCTCGATGCTCTCGGCGATGGAGACCGTGTTCTGCACCGCGATCGGATCGTCGCGGAAGGTGCGCACCATCTCGTCGGGCGACTTCAGGTAGATCTGCTGCGACTCCGGCGCGATCTCGCGCATCGCCTCGATCGTCTTGCCGGCGCCGATGCACGTCAGATAGAGGTGTGCGCTCGCGTCCTCGGCGTCGGGGTAGTGCACGTCGTTCGTCACGACGCGCGGCATGCCCATCGACGTGCCGAGGTCGCGCAGGATGCCGTTGAGGATCGGCTGCTCGGGGAAGCCGTGATCCTGGAGCTCGAGGAAGAACTGGTTCGGCTCGAAGATCTCCTTGAGGTGGCCGGCGACGCGTCGCCCTTCGTCCTCGCCTTGCTCGAGGATCGCCTGCGCGACGCCGCCGCCCATGCACCCGGAGAGCCCGACGAGGCCCTTGGTGTGCTGCGCGAGGAGCTCGAGATCGACCCGCGGTACGCCGTCGGTCGACTTGCCCTCGACCCACCCCATGGACACGAGGTGGATGAGGTTCCGGTACCCCTCCTCGGTGCGCGCGAGGGCCACGAGGTGTTTGCCGTGGCCGCTCGTCGGATCCTTGCGTGCGTCCTTCTTGTCGGTGAAGAGGACGTTGAGCTCGCAGCCGAGGATCGGCTTGACGTTCATCTCCTTGCACGTCTTGTAGAACGTGATGGCACCGAACATGTTGCCGTGGTCGGTGAGCGCCACGGCCGGCGCGCCCATCTTCGCGGCGCGCTTCACGAGGTCCTTCACGCGGATCGCGCCGTCGAGCAGCGAGTACTGCGAGTGCACGTGGAGGTGCACGTACTCGGCCCCGCTCTTCGAGGCGCTCGTGACGTCGGCCATCACGCGCGGTTAGCCCCGCGTCCCTGGCGCGTGAAGCCGCGGCGTCCACGTCGAACGCCAGACAACGTCCGGCGAGCGCACGCGGCCGCAGCTCCCATGAGGGTAAGTTGTGCAGATGCTGCGTTGGTTCGTAACGAGACCGATTGAACACGGAGGCACGGAGGCACGGAGGTTCTGTGAGGTGCTACCGCGCGCTTCGCGCAGACGCCGTCGTCGCTCGCTGAGGACGAGTCGCGTCGTCACCGACGAGACGCGACGACGATCGAGATGCGACGAGCAACCGGAGGCGATGGCGTCGATCGGCAGACATCTGGGACCTCCGTGCCTCCGTGCCTCCGTGTTCAATCGAACGGCGGATCAGCCGTCGGAGCGTTCGAGATCTTCCTGTCGTTCCTGGGCGGCGCGCTCGTCGCGGTCGCTCCCGAGCGTCAGGAGTCGCTCGCGCACGATGGGCAACACGTCGAAGATCGACTTCGGCATCGTCCCTTCGGGGCGGAGCGGTGAGACCTCCTCGACGAGTTCGATCGGACCACATCGTCACCGTGCATCCACGCCTCGACCCAGGTCTTGTTGATCGGCGTCTGCGTGTAGCCGCCGTCGCTGACCATGAACTCGTCGCGCAGCGCGCCGGTGCGGAGGACGCGGCGGTCGCCGAAATTCCAGAGGCCGGGCTCGTGCTGGTGCCCGACCACGTGGAGGTCGTATTGGTCGCTCGTCTCGATGCGACGCTGCAACGTGTCGTCCATCGCGACGTCGGGATCCATCGCGACGCTCCGCCACACGAGCTCCTTGAGCATCGTCCAGCTGACGGTCTTCACCGGGTTGTCGCCGCCGAAGAAGTCGCGCCACCAGTCACGCGTCCAGTATCTCCAGAGCACCGAGGTGAGGAGCTCCTTCACCTCCGGCATCAGATCGAGGACGAGCTTCTTCGGCTTGAGCCGGTCGTGGTGCGCGAGCCACGGTTGCATCGGGATGATCGCGTCGATGAGCGCGACGGAGGCCCACCCGGGGTTGAGGATCTTCTTCCCGCCGTGCTCGAGGAACGGCTTCGCGGGATCGACCCGGAACAGCGGATCGAGCTGCGAGCCGTGCTCGACGTGCAGGCGTCCGAGGTCGAAGCCGTGGCCGTGGAAGCGCACGCGCGAGTCGCCGCCGACGAGGATGCGCAGGGTCGCCTGCACCTCGGGGAAGAACAGCTCGAGGTCGTGGTTGCCAGCGATGAAGTGGATGCGGACGCGGTCCGTCCGGGTCGCGAGGACGTCGCGGAGCGCCGCGAAGAACTGCGGATGCGCCTCGGCCACGCGCTCCATCTTCGCGACCGCGATCTCGCTCGTGACGTGGTGGGTCCACGTCTCCTTCACGCTCGTCTTGAGCAGATCGAACGTGTCGCCGTTGAAGACGAGGTCGAGCCGCAGGTGGTCGTAGCGCGGATCGAGATAGCGCCGCAGCACCGTCGCGAGCCACGGGGAGGACACGAAGTCGTCGGCCGCGCCGCCGGCGCCCATCTCGATGTCGCTCATCACCACGACGAGCCGATCGGGCTGGCTGCGCGTACGGATGCGCGGGGTCCGCGTCGCCATGACCGCATCGTTGCGCGTCGGTCGCGGCGCGTCGACCGCTCACAGGGCCGCGGGCGGTCTCGACCGAGCCGCCGACAAACAGGGAGCCGGGGAGCCGGGGAGGCGAGAGGGAGGAACCAGAGGTCTGCCGGACGAGGCGACGACGTCGATGACACCATGGCCGCCGAGACGTTGATGTCCGCGCGCGGGCGCACATGCTCGACCTCCCTCTGACCTCCTCGCCTCCCCGTCTCCCTGTTGGTCCATCGTGGAGGCGAGCGAAAGATTCACGACCTCTCAGTGGCCGCGAACCCCCAGCAGAGGTCGAGGCCGCTCTTCGCATCGAACCCGCCACCGACGTTTCGGTAGCCTCGGAGGAGGAGCGCGGACCCACGCACGGCGCGCGGCGAGCCGAGCTGCTTGCTCCCGAAGAGGCGCGAGAGGAGCGTGCGAGAGGGCGCGCTCGGAGCATTGGGACCGAGGATCACCCATGCGCCTGCGACCGAGTGCGGCTCCGGGAGCGTCTGCGCCAGCGCGTAGGGATCTTCGGTGACGGCCGGCGCGAGCCAGACCGCGTCGCCCTCCACGATCGCGCCCTCCGACAGCTTGGTCGTCACCGTCACCGCGAGCGGTACGCTGCCGCGTGGCAGGGACGTCCCTTCCGGCAGGCGGAGTCTCTGGACGAGCGACGCGATCACGTTGGTGGGCGCGAGCGGAGGCATGTCAGGGAGCCAGACGCTCCGGGTGGGAGACTACCTCGATGCGGCGTACACGACGGTCGTCGGCGTCGCGCACCACGAAGTCGACCGGTCCGACCGTGATGACGGTGCCCGGCGCGGGGACCTTGCCGAGCTGCTCCATCACGAGGCCGCCGACCGAGACGAACCCGTTCGCCTCCGGCAGCGTGATGCCCATCCGCGTCGAGAGCTCGTCGAGCGAGAGCGCGGCGTCGACGAGCAAGCGCCCGCCGCCGAGATCTTGGACCTGATCCTCCTCGTCGAGCTCGTCTTTGATGTCGCCGACCAGGAGCTCGAGGATGTCCTCGAGGGTGACCAGGCCCGCGGTGCCGCCGTACTCGTCGGTCACGATCGCCATGTGGAGGCGACGCTGACGCATCTCGCGGAGGATGGTGCTGACCTCCTGTTGCTTCTGCCCGAAGAGCACCGGCCTTCGCACCATCGCGTCGAGCGTCATCGACTCGAGCTTCCCCTCGCGGACGACGCGGAACAGATCCTTCACGTACAAGAGGCCGACGACCTCGTCGATCTTCCCGTCGTACACGGGGAAGCGCGAGTGGCCTTCGGCCGTGATCAGCTCGAGGACGCGCGTGAGCGGGGTGCGGAGCTCGATGCCGACCATCTTGGTGCGCGGCACCATCACCTCTTCGGCGAGCGTCCCCTTGAAATCGACGGCGGCCTGCAGGAGCTCGGCGTGCCCGAGCGTGCCGGTGCGCTGCCCCTCTTCGATCAGGTACTCGACCTCCTTCTCGGCGAGCTCCGCCTCCCGCGCGGTCTCCTCCGGATCGCTCGCGCGCTGGGCACGCGCTCTGCCGAAGACGCGGCCGATCCACGCGAGGGGCGCGGCGAGGGGGAGCATCGCGAGCTCCAAGGGGCGCACGATGGTCAGGAGCGTGTTCGCGACGTCGGTGGCGCGGGCGCGCGCGAGCGAGGTCGCGACCTCCGCGCAGATCGTGTACGTGAAGGCGACGAGCAGGAACGCAATCAGCGGCCCGTAGACCTTCCAGTGATCGTCGAAGGCGCTGGCGGCGATGACCGCGGCGCCGACGATGCAGAGCACCCGTCCGACGAGCAAGCGCGCGAGGACCGCGCTCGGGCTGTCGACGAAGCGGCGCAGCGCGGCGTTGCGCTCGTCCTCGGCGAGGGCGTGCAGCCGCCCTTCGGGGAGCGAGATCACCGCGGCATCGGCGGTCGCGAACAGAGCACCGACGACGATGCAGACGAGCACCGCCCCGATCGAAGGGGCGAGCGCAGACAGTGGTACGGACGAGCTATCCAAGCAGAGACTCCGAGTCGTCGCGACCCTCGGGATTCACGAGAATCCCGGAGCGAACCCCCCCGACGACCGGTCCCGAGCGGGGCCGGCCGTGCCGTGACGACCTGCGGGCGAGGGTAGACGATGGGCGGGGATCGTGAAAGCCGCGCCGCGCGCAGGCGGACGCCTCGACCCGTCACGGTGCCGGGCGCAACAGGAGCACGCTCGCGGCGCCCCCCGTGATCGCGTCGAGCGCGAGCAGCGTCTCGAGCGCGACCACCGCCGCCTCGTCACGCTCCGCATCGAGCAGGTTGGGATCGCTCGAGGCCCGTCGCGCGCGCTGCCACTTGAGCAAGAACTCGATGACGCGCATCGTGACCTTCTGCTTGAGGTCTGCGCGCTCGAGTCGGATGCGCTCGATCGCGACCTCCTCGTCCGCGAAGACGGCGCGGTCGAGGCGCCACGACAAGCGCGCCTCGAAGAGGGTCTGCGCCGCATCGCTGGTCGTGGCCTTGTCGGCGAGATCGTCGGTGCGATAGATGCGCGCGCCGACGTCGATCCCCCGGTAGGCGCGCAGACGGACCTCGGGCGCGAGCGCGGACGCCCGTGCGCGCGAGGCGAGGTCGGTCAGCGCCTCGTCGCGATCGAGGCCTGCGTGGCGGATCGCGGCCGAGACGAGGCGCGCGATGACGTCGGCCCGGAGCGGTGACGGCGTGAGCGGTCCCGTGACGACGGCGAGCCCTGCGACCGAGGGCGCCGCGCCGACGACGATCGTGGCGGACGCCGACGGCGCGGCGCTCGCGCTGCTCGAAGGGGGCGCCGCGGTCTTGTCCTTCGCCCGCGCAGGCGACGCCGAGATGATAGCACCGGCGACCGTGAGCGCAGACGGCAACACGGCTCTCGCACCCCAATGTCTGCTCTTCATGTCGGAATCCTCCTGATCGAATGGGACGAACACGGGACGGCTGTGCGGCACGACACGCGCGCCTCCGAAGAGGAGCCGGTCGAGCGGGATCTGCACCGCGAGGTCGACGCGGAATGCGACGTCGGAGCCCTCGGGCGTCGCCGTGCGGAAGAGCGAGAACCCGGTCGTGAACCCGAGGGATCCGCCAGGGAGCGACCCCGGGAGCGTGCTCCAACCGCGATCCGCCGCGAGGTCGTCGTCCGCGAGCAGATGCCCCGCCGCGCGTGCGTCCTCGAGGAGCAACGGATCGACGCGCGGCTGGGCGAGCGCCCGCGTTGGGATGGCCTGCACAGGCACGACGACGACCACGAAGAGGACGAGGAAGCTCCGCACGCGAGGGGCTCGACCCCAGGCACTCGGCGGTTGCGTGCGCCGAAGCGACTCGGGGCGGGGGGGAGGTGGGGGCTCTACTGGAGGGTCCTAGGGTCTAAATCAGCGACCTCGATTCTCGAACTCGGCGTACCTGATCGATTGAACACGGAGGCACGGAGGCACGGAGGCTCGAGAGTCTGCCGATCGCGACGCTTCGAGGCCTGGCCCCCA
>JBKJQC010000771.1:0-15283 GCA_046593995.1 Polyangiales bacterium | reverse complement strand
GTCGCTCGGCATCGGGTTCGTCCGCTTCGACATGTCCGAGTACATGGAGGCGCACACCATCTCGCGTCTGATCGGCGCGCCGCCCGGCTACATCGGCTTCGACCGCGGCGGTCTCCTCACCGATGCCGTCGCGAAGACGCCGCACTGCGTGCTCTTGCTCGACGAGATCGAGAAGGCGCACCCTGCGATCTTCAACGTGCTCCTCCAGGTGATGGACCATGGGAAGCTCACCGACAACAACGGCGTCTCGAGCGACTTCCGGCACGTCGTCCTGATCATGACGAGCAACGTCGGCGCCCGTGACATGGCGAAGCGCCGCGTCGGCTTCGGCGACACCGGCCCGCAGAAGGGGAACGAGGAGAAGGCCTACAAGGACCTCTTCTCGCCGGAGTTCCGGAACCGCCTCGACGCCCGCGTCGGGTTCTCGCCGCTCGATCGTGCGGTCATGTCGAGCATCGTCGACAAGTTCATCGGGGAGCTCGATGCGCAGCTCCGCGAGCGCAAGGCGACGATCCAGCTCACCGACGCCGCGCGCACCTGGCTCGGCGACAAGGGGTACGACCCCGAGATGGGCGCCCGCCCCCTCGCCCGCGTCATCCAGAACGAGGTGAAGAAGAAGCTCACCGACGAGCTCCTCTTCGGCAAGCTGGAGCACGGGGGCGAAGCGCTCGTCGACGTGAAGGATGGCGAGCTCTCGTTCACGTACACCTCGCTCCCGCCCGAGGTCGAAGGGGACGAGGGCGAAGGGGAGAAGAAGCGCGAGTCGCTCACGGTCTGATCATGACGTCGCGAGACGAACCGCTGCGGCTCGTCGTCTGGGACGAGACGGACTCGGGGATCTTCCGAGTTGCTTCTCGGAACCGCGAGCGCCACGACGGACGCGGCGGCACGTCGCGCGCGACGTTCGGTCTCTCGCCGTGGTGGAAGCTCGGTGGCTCGCTGCACGGGCTCACGCGTCGCGCGCAGAGCATCCCTTTTCGGTCGCGCGGCGTGAGCTCCTGGCAGGAGACGTTCGCGTGGGCCGCCTCGGTGTCGCGCGAAGAGGGCCGACCGATCGCCGAGCTCCAGGCGTGGGGGCACGGCGGCTGGGGCTTCATGGACCTCGCCGACTCGCGCCTCGATCGCAACGCGCTGTCCCGAGCGCGCGGCACGCGTCTCGCACCCGAGCTCGACGCGTTCCGTGACGCGCTCGCGGACGACGGCCTCCTCTGGCTCCGCTGCTGCAGCGCGTTCGGCGGCCACGCGGGTCGAGCGTTCGCCCCCGCGATCGCAGATCGACTGCGCCGAGAGGTCGCCGCGCACACCTACGTGATCCACGTGCTGCAGAGCGGAACGCACGTCGTTTCGCCGGGCGCCGTCGCGGACTGGCCTGTCTCCGAAGGCGTGATCACGAAGGACGGAGAGCCCGTCTCCGCGAAGAACAGCAACTTCGGCGAGCCGCGCACCCTCAGCTGCCTCCGCGCGGATCTCCCCCTCTCGTACCGCAGCTGACCCGTCGCATCGATTGAACACGGAGGCGCGGAGGCGCGGAGGGTTCGAGAGGTCTGCCGATCGTGGCTTCGACACTAATAAGACCTGCCGGAGCACACGAGGAACGAGGCGTGATCGCCACGACCGGAAGACCTCTCGAACCTCCTCTCACCTCCGCGTCTCCGCGCCTCCGTGTTCTCTCGTCCGAGCGTGCGCGCCAACGGGTCGCGCCGGTGCGACAATTTGGTCGCGAAGTCGTGTCGAACGTTCGCAAAATCGCGAACGTTGCGTCCGTCGTCGCGGCGCGATCGACCAGCCGTCCCGACGGGCGGCGAGCGCAGCTCGGCGGCATGCGCTTTGCTGCAGGGTCGCGGTTCGTCGGAGGGCTGCATGCGCTGGGAGCTCGGTTTCGTAGGGTTGATCGCGTGCCTGCCGACCGCGGTCGGCTGTTATTCGCGCGACACCGTCCCCGCGAAAGGCCTCGCGGAGATCCGCGCCGCGCGCAGCGAAGAGGGCGTCGTGTTCGGGGACGACGGCGACGGCGTGCGCGTCGATCCGAACAGCAGCATCCGCTTCCTGCGGAGCGACGGGACGTGGACCTCGTGGCGCAGGGCGAGTGATCTCTACGTCAACGACGAAGGCGTGTACGTACGCGTCTCCGTCGGCGGCGGCTTCGAGGCGACCGACGGGCTGCGCTGGACGGATGTCGAGGCCGCCGAGGTCCACAACCTGAGCGGGGGGAAGACGCTCGTCGGCATCATGGCCACGACCGCGATCGTCGCTGCGCTGATCCCGATCGCGATGCTCACGCGCAAGGCCCCGGACATCCCGCTACGACTCACGTCGACCGTCGTGCACGTCGGCGTACACGCTTCGAGGGGAGGCGGAGGGTCGCCACAGAAGGCCGAGGGAGAAGAGGACGTCGTGCTGACCGACGAGCCACTCGGGAAGCCGGGATACGAGCAGCCGACGAGCGACGGCGGGCGCCCGCTCTTCGACGGGACCACGCGGCGACGCTCGAAGGCGCGCTTCGGCGCGGCGATGGACTACGGGCAGAGCTTCACCGGTGCGAAGGTCGGTTCGTTCGGCGTGCTCGGGACGCTGCGCTTCCTCGACTTCGTCGAGATCGGCGCCGGTGCGCGCTGGCTCGGACGTCGCGTCGGCTACGACGTCGTACCGGTCGCGCGCTTCGGCTTCCACGCGGAGCTCGATCCGCGTCGTCGGTTCGCGCTGCCGTTCTCGATCGACGTCGGCTGGCTCGGGCCGGTGAAGCTGCACGCGCGGCTGAATTTCGGGCTCCGCATCCGCGCGACCGAGCACCTTTCGTTCGGCCTCTACCCGTTCAACCCGACGTACGCGCGCCTCGAGCCGGGGCTGCCGGACGCACCGAGGTCGCCGTGGTCGTTCCCCTCGATGGTCGAGTCGACGTTCGTCTTCTGAGCGTCGCTCACGCGCGGACCAGCGTCATGTGCGAGATCTCCGCGGGAACGGCGACGCGCATCGGCGGGCCCCAGTAGCCGGTGCCGCGGCTCACGTAGATCCAGGTGTCGCCGCGGCGGTGCATGCCGACGACGTACGGCTGCTGGAGCCGGACGAGGAGGTTGAACGGCATCAGCTGACCGCCGTGCGTGTGTCCAGAGAGCTGTAGGCCCACGCCATGGAGCGCGGCATCCGCGATCGCCCGCGGCTGGTGCGCGAGCAGCACGAGCTCACGCGTCTTGTCGCGGCCCTTCACCGCAGCCGCGAGATCATGCCCGTGCCCCTTGCCGAAACCCTTCGCGCTCCAGTCGTCGACCCCCGCGAGATCGATGACGTCGTCCCCGCGCCGCAGCTCCACGCGCTCGTTCCGCAGCACGCGGATGCCGAGCCGGCCGAGCTCCGCGACCCACTCGTCGACGCCGGAGTAGTACTCGTGGTTGCCGGTCACGAAGAAGACACCGAGGGGCGCGCGGAGCCCTGCGAGCGGGGCTACGTGCTCCCGCAGCTGCCGCACCGAGCCGTCGACCAGATCGCCGGTGATGACGATCACGTCCGCGTTCAAGGCGTTGGTCTGCGCGACGATGTGCTCGATGAAAGCGCGGCCGATCGTCGCTTGTCCGACGTGCACGTCGGTGAGCTGTGCGATCGTCAACCCCTCGAGGCCCGCGGGGAGGCGCGCGAGCGGGACGCGATGCCGACGGATGTCGACCTCCCCGAGCGCCGTCTTCATCCCCCATCCGGCGATGCCCGCAGCAAGGACGCTCGCAGATGCGGCGACGATGCGGCCGAGCAGCACGCGACGCGTGGGATCGGCGGGACCGGCGTCACGCACCCGATCGGCGACGAGGACGACGAAGCGCACGACGTCGAACGCCATCAGGGTCACGACGAGGAAGAACAGGAGCCCGAGCCACGAGAACGCGACCATCGCGAGCGGCTTCTGCACGGCGCGCGGCAAGGTGCGTGCGAGCGGCATCGCCGTCATCAGCATCACGGCGAGCACGATCAACGCGCCGGTCACCACGCGAGACCAGGGCGCCGGGAGCTCGGCGTCGCGCACGAGCCGGGCCCACAGGTAGCGATGCAGCACGAAGGTCAGCGCGCCCGTGACCGCGATGAAGACGACGTAACGCGTCCACGGCATGATTCAGCCTAGATGCCGTAGCCCCCACGGGGGGTCACGACGTCGGCCGCAACTCCGGATTGAACACGGAGGCACAGAGGCACGGAGATATCCCGATGCTGCCGCCCGCGAGCGCAGACCATCTCGTCGTGATGTCGAACGGCGACGTCGGCCTGAATGTCGCGATCGGCAGACCGCTCCGACCTCCGTGCCTCCGCGCCTCCGTGTTCGTCTCGCTCTCGGCGAGCGCCGCTAATTCGACGATGCGATGGCGAGCTGCGACGCGGTCGAGGCAAGCGCGCGGCAGCAAGAGAATCTTCTCTCCTCCCTCTCGCCTCCCCTGTCTCCCCGCCTCCCTGTGAATCTCCTGTGAATCTCGGGTTTGCGGGGACGCCTCAGGCGCCGAGGAGCTTGAGGATCTCCGGGATCAGCTGCTTCACGCTCGAGTCGCCCGCACCGGCCGTCGAGCCGTTGACCTTCTTCACGATCTTCATCGTGCGGAGGTCGATGATCACGCACGTCTCGCGGATGCCGAAGAAGGTCAGGGTCTTCTTGTCGGCTCCGGGCGGCGAGTCGATCAACGAGATCACCGGGATCTTGTAGTTGTCGACCCACGTCTTCAGATCGGCCTTCGTGACCGCGCCGCTCGCCTTCGAGCCGAGCACCTCGATGATGATGCCACCGGCGTCGAAGACCGACTTACCTTGCAGGGCCAGATCACGGGCCCCGTTCTGGCAACCGCTTCAGAAGAACTCCGAGACGTGGACCATCGCGTACCCCTTCGGCGCCTTGCGGCGGAGGGCGTCCATGCTGGTCGTCACGTACGGTTTGGTGGTCGCGATGGTCTCCGCGAGGTCGGTGACGTGACCTTCCCACGCGAGGTTCGCCATCACGGAGCCGACGGTGTTGCCGTAAGGCCCCGCAGGGAACGGCGGCAGCGTGGCCGCATCGGCCGGCGCGTCCGCGATCGGCGTATCGGTGCCGCTGCTCGTCGAGTCGTTGGTCGTCGCGACGTCTTCCTGCGGAGCGCTCGTGTCCTCGTCGCCGGCGTCGTCGGAGACCGCCGTATCCGCCTGGGCGGCGCTGTCCGTCGTCGTCACGGGCTCCGCGGTCGACGAGGTCCCGCAGGCGGCTACGGCCATCACCAGCAGCGACGCGAGAACGCGGCTCATGGCGCCTTTCTCACGCCGAGCCAGGTCAGATACGAGAGCCCCTCGCCGACGTCGGTGACGGCGCCGGTCGCGGTCGTCTTCCCTCTCGCGGCGACCTGCATGGTGCCCGCGGTGAAGGGCGTCCTCACGAACTCGTTGCCGAGCACCACGAACTCGACGGCGGTGCCGGCAGCGAGCCCGCCGTTCTGGGCGACGGTCACGGCGACCTTGTTCGTGTAGCGGGAGTCGAAGGGCGTCATCGCGTAGAGCGCGAAGACCTGCGCGTCCTTGAAGGCCGGTGGATAGTCCTTCTCCTCGACCTTGATCACGCGGAACAGCTCCCCCTGCGCGCCGAGCTCGGCGTCCTCGAGGTCGAGCTCGACCTCGGTCCCTGCGGCGAACGAGAGCGTGATGTCACCCTGCGTGAGCGTCTGCGCGGTGACGATCTTCTTCGTGGCGTCGAAGGGGAGCTTTTTCCAGTCCGCCGTGGGGAACTTCGGGACGACGAGATCGGCGAGCGCCACGTTGTCGCCGATGGTCTTCGGCAGCTTCACGAAGATGCTCGCGTAGTCGGGACGGCCGTGGACGTTGGCCGCGAAGCTCTCGACCTTGATGAACTGACCGATGTTCGCCGCGAAGGTGCCGTCGGCGCCGGTCTCCGAGAAGAAGCAGATCTGACCGCAGATCGAGATGCGCTTGTTCGCGACCGGCGCGCCCGACGAATCGACGGCCTTTCCGCCGACGGTCTTCACGCACTGGGAGCCGGACGGGCGCTCGTCGACCGGCTCGCTGCACGGCTCTCGCGGCGGCGTGTCCTGGACGGCGGCTCCGGTGTCCTTCGGGGCGATCCCCGAGTCCACGGCAGGGTTGCTGGCGGCGGGTTCGGAGCTGCACCCCACGACGCATCCAGCGACGAAGAACGACCAGGCGAAGGACGGCACGGCACGGCGCGACATGCCCGCCAGCTTAGCAGAGCGGCAGGCGCGAAACCCGCACGAGCGCGCTTCTTCCGGAGAAGGCGCCGGCGACTTCGTGTGGCCGCGTCGCGATGAAGCGCGCTCGCGGAGCGTCGCACGGATGTGGCAGTCCGCATCTCGCAACCGGGGTCCATCGACGCGGTCCGTACGATCGTCATCCTGCTGGCCTTCGGAGCCGCGTTGATCTTCGTCCCCATGTGGGCACCGCTGGTGCTCGCCGCGTGGTTCGCGCACATGACTCGGCCGCTCTTCGCACGATTCCAGCACTGGACCGGCGGACGGAAGCGGGCCGCGGTGGCGCTGGTCCTCGCGCTCGTCCTGCTCCTGGTCACGCCGATCGCCCTCGCTGCGCTGTCGCTCACGTCGAGCGCTCTCGAGCTCGTGCAGCAGCTCAAGGGGTCGAAGGGCGCGATGAACGCGCTCGAGTCTCTGGTCGGCGGCGGCGGGACGCTCCCGAAGTCTCCAGCCGAGGCGCCGCAGAAGGTGATGGATCTCGCGAAGCAGCACGGAATGCAGGCCTACACGACGATGAGCCGCCTCGCCGGGGCGACGGCGCGTGGGATCATCGCCATGTTCGTGTTCCTCCTCGGCGCGTACACGCTGCTCGTCGACGGAGAGCTCGGATATCGCTGGGCGCGGCAGCACGCGCCGCTGAAGCCGGCGCACTGCGATCGGTTCGCCAACGCCTTCAACGAGACAGGACGCGGCCTCCTCGTCGGCGTCGTGCTCACCGGCGCGCTGCAGGCCGGCATCGCGACGATCATGTACTTCATCCTCGGCGTCCCGAGCGCGCTGGTCCTCGGTCTCCTGACCTTCTTCGCGTCGCTCATCCCGTCGATCGGCACGGGCCTCGTGTGGGGACCGGTCGCGATCGGGCTCTTGGTGACGGGGCGTACGACGGCGGGGATCGCACTCATCGTAGTCGGCGTGTTCGTGATCAGCCTGATCGACAACTTCATCCGGCCGGTGTTCGCGCGCTACGGCAACCTCGATCTCCCGAGCTTCGTGCTGCTCGTGGCGATGTTCGGCGGCCTCGCTTTCTTCGGCGGATGGGGGCTCGTGCTCGGTCCGCTGCTCGTGCGGCTCTTCGTCGAAGGGCTGCGGATCGCGCGCGAAGAGCGCCTGACCGGCGCCCACACGACGCCGATCCCGCCCGAGCCTGCGGAGTGAGAGGAGAGGTCTAGGGTCTAGGGTCTAGGGTCCGAGACGCTCACGCGGGAGGGTCGAGAGTCGAGAGTCGAGAGTTCCCAGAGAACGAGACGAGACCAGCTGAGACGAGAGGAGACGAGAGGAGACGAGACCGCTCTTGCTCTCGCAGCTCTTGACTCTCGACTCTAGACTCTCGACCTCTCGAGTCTCGGACCCTAGACCCTGGACCCTAGACCCTAGACCTCTTCAGGGCTTACTGCTGAAGGTCGCGACGCGGAGCTGCTGCCCCGTCGCCTTGCTCGGGTGACCGAACTCGGCGGAGCAGCACGTGGTGCTCGAGATCTCGCGCGTCATGCGGACGGTGACGACGCAGGACTGCGTCTCCTTGCCGGCGCTCGGCTTGATCTCACCCGCGTTGAGCGTGAAGGTCCCGGGGTCGCCGGTCACGTCCTTCGACACCAGCGTGATGCAGTCGCCGGTGAGGCGGACGCTCGTCGAGTAGCCGCCGGTGCCGGCGTTCCACTTCAGCGTGAGGGCCTCGGCGCGCGGGACCTCCGCGGGGAGCGCCGTGAGCTCGAAGGGAGGCGGCACCACCAGCGTGTTGTTCAGCGCGCTCACGCCCTTCTCGCGCACGAAATCGAGGGTGAACGTCCCTTCGACGACCGGCGCGATGTTCGCGCCGTACGACGTCTTGTCGGCGCTGGTCGTGACGGGGAGGACGCGCGCGTCTCCGCTCGGCGGCTTCAGGATCAGCTTGTCGCCAGCCGACAGGCGCGCCCAGGTGTTCGACTCCCAGGAGCCGACGTGGATCGCCGCGTAGACGTTGCTCGACTTGCCGTCGTTCGTGACCTCGAACTCGAGCGACGTGCCGTGCGTGGTCACGTCGGCGGAGTCGATCGACTCCTTCTTCGTGCAGGCGGCGAGGACCACCACCAGGGATCCGACCGCGGCGCCCTTCAGGAGGCCGATGGGGAAGCGCCTCTCGAAGAGGAAAGCGAAGCAGGTAGTTCGGGTCATCGTGGAGGTCTCCGAGCTGGGCCGTAGAGCACGGCGCATACCATGAGAGCGGATTCGGACCGCCGTGGGGAAACAAGGTGTGCCGCAGAGGTACCGTGAACGAGCGGCCACGGTCCACACGACACGCCTGACGACGACGCCTGTCGATCTCGTAGGTGACGGCGTCGTGTTAAGAGAGGGGTGTGTCTTCGACGAAGCCCCTCCTCGTCCTCTTCACCGGTTCGGCGGTGGAGACCGTCAAGGAGCTCCACGGCGACTTCGACGCCCACTTCCGCGTGGCGATCGGCGACGCGTGGACGGGCCCCTGGGCGACGGCCGACGCGCGGGAGATCTCGGGGAAGACCGAGGCGAAGCTGCCCGGATACGGCGAGCTCGCCGGCGTGATCGTCACCGGCTCTTCGTCGAGCGTGACCGACCGCGTCGAGACGCCGTGGATGCTGCAGCTCGAGGAGTGGCTCCGCGGCGCGGTGACCGAACGACTGCCGCTCCTCGGCGTGTGCTTCGGCCATCAGATCCTCGCGAGCGCGCTCGGGGGCGAGGTCCGGAAGAACCCGCGCGGACGCCACATCGGCAGCCTCGTCGTGCGTCGCGACCCGGATGCGCAGCACGATCCGCTCCTCGACGGGCTCCCCGACGAGTTCCACGCGAACGTCTCCCACCGAGACCACGTGGCGATCGCGCCGCCGGGCATCCGCCGCCTGATCACGGCGGATCACGACGACCTCCACGCCTTTGCCGCCGGACCGAGCGCGCGCGCCGTCCAGTTCCACCCGGAGTTCCACGATCGGATCGTCCGCGGGTACATCGGAGCACGACGCGAGATCCTGCAAACCGAGGGGCTCGACCCGGATGCCCTCGACCGTTCGGTCGTCGACGCACCGCATGCCCGCCAGATCCTGCGGAATTTCGTGCGTCACTTCGTGGTCGCCAAGAGCTGAGCTGCCGAGGACGCCGGTCGTCTCGACAAAATCAGCCCGAAGGGGGAGCATTCGAGCCATTCCGCGGTCGCCTCCGTCGGCGATCGTCGGCTTTGCCCGTGCACCGGGCCGATACGGGAGATCACACGTCCATGCCGGAACGAATCGGGCTGTTGGTGGGGATGGAGAACTCGTTTCCCCCGGCCTTCATCGAGCGCGTCAATCGAGACACTGGGTCGACGGGGGTCGTGGCGGAGTACGCGAAGATCGGCGGCACCTACGCCGAGGGGTGGAAGAGCCCTTACGCGGTGCTCGTCGACCGCATCAGCCAGGAGATCCAACACTACCGCTTCCACCTCAAGGCGGCCGCCCTCTCGGGGTGTTACGTCATCAACGATCCCTTCTGGTGGAGCGCCGACGACAAGTTCTTCGGCTACTCGCTCGCCGCGAAGCTCGGCGTCGCCGTGCCGCGCACGGTGATGCTCCCGCAGAAGGACTACATGCACCGGATCGACAAGGGTCGGTCGCTGCGTAACCTCGAGTTCCCGCTCGATTGGAAGGCCATCGCCGAGTACGTCGGCTTCCCGGCGATCCTCAAGCCGGCCGACGGCGGCGGGTGGCGCGATGTGTTCGTCGTGAAGGACTTCGACGAGCTGATGCGCGCGTACGACGCGAGCCACACGCTCGTGATGACGCTGCAGGAGTTCATCGAGTTCGACGACTACATCCGCTGCATCTGCATCGGACGCGAGGCGATCCTCCCGATCAAGTACGACCCGAAGAACCGCTGCTACGTCCCGACGCCCGGCGGCTTCATGTCGAAGCAGCTGGAGGAGAAGGTCCGCGAGGGCGCGTTCAAGCTCTGCGATGCGCTCGGCTACGACATGAACAGCGTCGAGTTCGCGGTGCGCGACGGCATCCCCTACGCGATCGACTTCACGAACCCCGCGCCGGACATGGCGAAGGAGTCGGTCCTCGAGCCGCACTTCAGCTGGTGCGTCGAGGAGATGGCGAAGTTCACCATCAAGGTCGCGCGCGAAGGGCGCACCTCGCTCGGCGAGCACTACCGCTTCTCGCGCTACCTGCCGCCGCACCTCCGCGCGACGGTCCCCGGTGAGGCGCCGGCGATCGTGACGCCGAAGGGGGACGGACGCAAGGTCGCTCCGACGACGGGAGGCGCGAAGTGAAGGTCCCGAAAGACGTCCTCGCCGGCCAGTTCACGCTCGGCGTCGAAGAAGAGTTCCAGATCGTCGACCCCGAGTCGCGCGAGCTCCGGAGCTACGTGAGCCAGCTCCTCGAGAAGGGCGGCAAGTCGGTGCTCCGCGAGCGCGTCCGCCCGGAGATGCACCAGAGCATGGTCGAGGTCGGCACGGGCATCTGCCAGAACGTGCAGCAGGTCCGGGACGAGATCACGGAGCTGCGCCAGCACCTCGATCACCTCGCGCGCAAGAGCGGCCTCCGCATCGTCGCCGCGGGCACGCACCCGTTCAGCGACTGGAAGAAGCAGGACATCGTCCAGCACGAGCGCTACTCGACGCTGGTCAACGAGCTCGAGGACATCGCGCGCGAGAACCTGATCTTCGGCCTCCACGTCCACGTCGGCATCAAGTCGAAGGACGTCGCGACCGCGCTCGCGAACCAGGTCCGCTACTTCCTGCCCCACCTCCTCGCGATGTCGACCTCGTCGCCGTTCTGGCTCGGGCGCAAGAGCGGTCTGAAGAGCATCCGCTGCGAGATCTTCAAGCGCTTCCCGCGCACCGGCATCCCGGACGAGTTCCGGAGCTACTCGGAGTTCCAGCAGTTCGCCGATTTGCTGGTGAAGGTCGGCTCGATCGACAACGCGAAGAAGATCTGGTGGGACGTGCGCGTCCACCCCTTCTTCGACACCGTCGAGATTCGCATCTGCGACATGGCGACGAAGATCGAGGACTGCATCACCATCGCGGCGATGTGCCAGGCGATCATGGCGCAGCTCTATCTCCTCTACGTGCGCAACCAGCAGTGGCGCACGTACGGCCGCGCGCTCATCGAAGAGAACAAGTGGCGCGCGGTGCGCTACGGCCTCGATGCGAAGCTGATCGACTTCGGCAAGGAAGCCGAGGTCCCGGTGCGCGAGCTCCTCAAGGAGCTCATCGAGTTCGTCGACGAAGCCGCAGGAATCCTCGGCACCCGCGACGAGATCCGCAACGGCGTCGATCGCATCCTCCGCG
This sequence comes from Polyangiales bacterium, assembly GCA_046593995.1. Lineage (GTDB taxonomy): Bacteria > Myxococcota_A > Polyangia > Polyangiales > JADJMO01 > JALHOE01. The sequence goes on along the minus strand of JBKJQC010000771.1, from coordinate 3,790 downwards.
ACGGCACCAGCGCCGACCGCCAACTCAAGATCTGGCAGGACAGCGGCATGGACCCGAAGAAGATCGTCGACCACCTGATCGCCGAGACGATGAACGGCATCCCCGAGCTGCCGCTCGAGGGCTCGTCGCCTCCGTCGCGCTCTGCAGTGACCTGACCGTTTCCCTCTCGCGTGCGCAGGAGCCTCGTCGCTGTTGCGCGCGCGGTCATCAGTCGTCAGTCATCCGTCGTCCGAGAATGGATCGAGAGGCGCCTCTCGAGCTCTCGACTGACGACTGACGACGAATCAGCCGCCGGCGCCGAAGTTCTGCGTCCAGTAGTGGCGGTAGGTCGACGCGGAGTTGTACCAGTAGCCCACGCCGAGCTGCGTGTAGCTCTTGTTCATGATGTTCTTGCAGTGGCCGTCGCTCTTCATCCACTGGTCCATGGTCGCCGCCGCGGTGCTGTTCCCCGCCGCGATGTTCTCGCCCATCGTGCCGCCCTTGTACCCCTCGGCCTTCATGCGAACGAAGGGCGTGCGGCCGTCTTGACTGTTGTGGGCGAAGTAGTTGTTCGTGGCCATGTCCTTGCTGTGCTTCCGAGCAGCAGCCTGCAGCTGCGGGTGCATCACCAGCGCGCCCATCGGCGGGAACGACACGCCGCTCGGGCACGTCGCGCCCGCGGCGCGTCGCCTGTTCGTCTCGACGAGGATCGCTTGTTCGAGCGCTGCGTACTCCGCGGGCCAATCGCCGGTCACGACGCCGCTGTCTTGCGGCGGCACGAAGGTGTCGGGCTTGTAGGTGTCCGTGGTGTTGGTGTCGGGCTTGTACGTGTCGGCGATCGCGCTGTCCTTGATCGCGGTGCCGGTGTCCTGCACGACCGTCGAGTCTTGCGCGCTACCCGTGTCGTCGGTCACTCCGGCGTCGGGCTCGGGCGTCTGCGAGTCTTCCCCGGGAGCCGCGTCGTCGCCGCTCGCGGTGCCGGTGTCTGTGGGGTCGGTCCCCTCCGGCACGTTCGTCACAGCCTCGTCGCTCACGATCGGCGCGAGCGGCTCACCGAGCTCCCCTTCCGTCGTGCACCCCACCGCGATCGCGAGACCGATCACGCCGAAGACGAGTCCGACGCGTGCGTGCCGAGCGAACCGAGCGTGCTCGTGGTGGGGGAGTCGAGCCATCCTCCGAGGATGTCACGCATGGAGCGCGATGCTCGATTTCTCCGGCGCAGGGCCGCTCACGCCGGAAAAGACGCACGAGCGGTGTAGGAATTCGTCACCTCGGCGTGACTCAGCGTGCGGCGCCGCATGCCATCGACACGTGCGAGCCGGTGCGTGGCGACGCGGGGCCGAGGAAGCGGAGGCGGCCGCGGCTGCCTGCGCGAATGCATTGGTCCGTGACGAGCGTGGGATCGGTCGTCCAACACCAGCCCGCAGCGGCCTGCTGCTCGCTCGGATCGTTGCGACATGCGCGCGCGGTCGTCTCGTCGACGAACGGCGCCGCGAGCTGCATCGTCTCGCAGACGAGGTGACGCACGCCGTCGCTCGTCGTCGCATAGACGTTCCCGTCGGCGGTGAACGTGTCGACCGTCTCCGCGCTCGCGCCGCTCGGTACCCGCAGGCGCAACGCGGCGCGCGCGGCACGCTCGGGAGGATGGCTCGAAGCGGCCGTGCGACAGCGCGCGGAACCGGGCGTGCAGCGCCCCCCACCGAGATCCTCGCACCGCCCGGGCGCATCCGCCAAGACCTCGAGGAGCACGCAGTCGAGCGCGGACGACGAGTCGGGGAACGACAGCGACACGTTGCACGAGCTCGCGACGATTTGCTGGAGACGCGCGGTGATCCCGTCGACCGCGGCGCTCAGGGTCTCGTCGCAGACCGACGCGGCGAGGCCGCTCGCACCGAGATCGCGGAGCATCCGCAGGTGCCGCACGCCCGGCAACGCACGGAAGCGCGGCTGCGTGCCGCCGCGCTCGCACACGGGATCGGTCTTCCACTCGTCGACGCCAGTGCACATGTACGTCGGCTCGTCGGTCAACCGGGGCGCGATGCACGCGTACTGCAGGTCCCTGTTCGTCGACTCGCGATCGCCACCGCTGATCGGGTCGACGGTGGGATCGCCCTTGTAGATCGCGATGCCTGTGCGCGGACCGATCGACTCGAGCATGTGCGGATCACGCTTCGTGGGATCCGGCGAGACGAGGCGCTCCCACTCGGCGGGGCCGAGGAAGCGTGGCGTGCCATCGGGGTTGCTCACGAGCTCCTTCGGCACGCCCACGATCCCGGCGACCAGCACGAGATCACGTGTGCGGAGGGGGCTCTCGAAGATCGGGTTCTTCGCGAGCTTCCCGTCGGAGCCGACCACCATCGGATCGCGGAACGCCGAGACGTACCGCTGCACCGGCCAGAGGTAGTTGCGGCCGAAGCGCTGGACCTGGTGGAACATGCGCAGGTTCGTGACGTCGAAGTCGTTTTCGAGCGTCGTCTCCCGCGGCAGGCGGCAGCTCGGATCGGCATCGTTCGGCGTCGCGCACGACCTGCAGCCGAAGTCGCGGAAGAGCCGCTGGTGCTCGTCCTCGGTCGCCGGCTCCAGATCGTCGGGGACGTTCGCGCAGGACGAGAAGGCGCGCGGCATCGTCCCGGCGGGCTTCGCGAGCGGCACCCAGTTCTTCCCGGTCGTCTGCGTCGAGCCGTCGTTCTCGTCGGTGAGGATGATCACTGCGAGCAGCGAGTCCGGCCGGAGGAACGCGCGCCGCTGCGCGAGGAGCTCGGTGTCGACCCCCGACACGACGAAGTCGTTGTCGCCGCAGTCGTCTCCCGCGCTCGTGCGCCGGCACGACACCGTGGCCGACACGTACGGCGCAGGATCGACGAGGAAACGACGGAGCGATTCGAGCGTCTCTTCGTATCCACACCCCTCCTCCCCGAGCGTCGAGAGCACGCACGAGGTCTCGATCTGCAGGGCGGCGGCGTCCTTTGCGCCGACGAACCGTGCTCTCTCGTCGCTCCGCGGATCGTAGACCCACGTGAGCACGGAGCTCGGGACGGGCGCGCCGCACGTCGCAGGCCTCGGCGCCTCGCCGTCCTTCTGCACGAACCACCCCTGGCTCGCGAACGCACCTTCGCGCGGCATGAGGTGCGCGCGATCGTCCGCGTGCTCACGCCCCCGACAGTGCGACGTCCCGTGCCCGCCGAGAGAAGACGTGATGACCGCGACGTGGAGGTCGGGAACGGGCGGCGTCCGCTCCGCCCCCGTGACGGGATCGGGATCGGGCGAGACGAGCGACTTCACGAGCTGCGGCACACGTCGCGCGAGCTCGCGCTGCTTGTCGGCCATCGAGAGGGACGTGTCGACGACGAAGAGGAGATCGAGGGCGCCGACGTTCTGATGGCGCACGAGCGCTGCATCCTGCCGTCGCGGCGGGTCGGGGACCGGCAATCCCGTCCGCGCGCCGCATCCGCTCGCCACCGCGACGAGGGTGAGCGCCGTGACCGTGATGCGCGACATCGCCCGAGAGTCTGGCGGCTTGGACGTCCCGCCGCCACCCTGAGGTCCCACCCTCCAGCACCGCCGATCGTTCACGTCTCACGTCTCACGTGCACGGTCACGGTCGAGAGGGCTGCGCGCATGCGCCTCGACGCATGCTCCTCTGGAGCGTCGAGGTGCTAGAGCGCCGATCGGTTTGCGCACGCCAGATTGAACACGGAGGCACGGAGGCGCGGAGGTTCGAGCCGTCTGCCGGTCGTGGCGTCTCCGTTGCGAGGCTCGCGTCGCCTGCCAGGTGTCCCTGTTTTCCTCGGCGAGGGCGACCTAGGTGCGA
>JBKJQC010000720.1:0-8014 GCA_046593995.1 Polyangiales bacterium | reverse complement strand
AGTGGACGGCGAGCGCGGTGAAACAGTTCGCCAGCAAGGGGGGGACGCGCGTGCTCTTCGCGTGCGGACAGGGAGGATGCGTCGGCGCTTCGAACGGCGTCGCGGCCGCCATGAAGGGTGCCGGCCTGTCCACGCGCGTCGTGCACGGAAAGGGCGTCGGCCACGGGTACGACGGCGCGGTCGCGAACGAGATCGCGGCCACCTTCGCCTGGCTCGTCGAGGGAGACGCGCGCTTCGCACCGTGAGTAGGATCGGCTCCAGATGCAGCTGCCGATCAACCCGCCGATCCTGCCGATGCTGTCGAAGCGCGCGGAGGAGTTGCCGAAGGGCGACGGCTGGATCTTCGAGCCCAAGTGGGATGGCTTCCGCGTGCTCGTCTTCCGCGACGGCGACGAGGTGCAGCTCCAGAGCCGCGACGCGAAGCCCCTCGATCGCTACTTCCCCGAAGCCGTCGCCGCGGTGAAGGCCGGCCTCCCCGAGCGCTGCGTCCTCGACGGCGAGATCGTGGTCGTGAGGCCGAACGGCCTCGATTTCGAGGCGTTGCAGATGCGCATCCACCCCGCGGCCTCACGCGTGAAGATGCTCTCGAAAGAGGTCCCTACGAGCATCGTGTTCTGGGATGTGCTCTGCCTCGGGGACGAGGATCTGAGCAAGGAGCCGTTCTCCGCTCGGCGCGCGCGGCTCGAGACGCTGCTCGCGGGCGTCACGCCGCCGCTCCACCTCACACCGGCGACGACCGATCGCGCGACCGCACAGGACTGGTTCGAACGCTTCGAGGGCGCAGGGCTCGACGGCGTGATGGCAAAGCCCGCGAGCGGACAGTACGAGCCGAACAAGCGCTCGATGATCAAGGTGAAGCACGAGCGCACTGCGGACTGCGTGGTCGCCGGCTTTCGCTGGCACAAGAACGGCGACAACACGCACGTCGGCTCGCTCTTGCTCGGCCTCCACGACGCGCCCCCGGAAGAAGGCGGACAGCTGCAGCACGTCGGCGTCTCGGCGAGCTTCACCGAGGCGAAGCGACGCGAGCTCGTCGAGTACCTCGCGCCCTATCGCGAGAACGCGCTCGAGAACCACCCGTGGAAGGAGTGGGGCGGCGTCGAGCACCAGCGCGCGATAGTGGAGACCGGTCAGCGCATGCCCGGCGCAAAGAGTCGCTGGAGCGGCGGGAAGGACCTCTCGTGGAACGCGCTCCGTCCCGAGCTCGTCGTCGAGGTCGCGTACGACCACATGCAGGGGCGTCGCTTCCGTCATACCGCGCAGTTCCGCCGCTGGCGCACCGACAAGCCCGCGCGCGAGTGCACCTACGAGCAGCTCGAGACGACGCCGCCGTACGAGCTCGAGGCGATCTTCGCACGGAGCCGCGACTGACTTGGTCCGCAGCCGCGCGTTCAACGTGTTCTGGGCCGGCCAGACGTTGTCTGGGCTTGGGGATGCGTTCGCGTTCGTCGCGCTCCCGCTGTTGGTGTTGTCGGCGACCGGCTCCCTCGTGCAGATGGGACTCGTCACCGGGACCTACGGCATCGCGAGCCTCGTCGCCGGGCTGTTCGGCGGTCTGATCGTCGATCGCGTCGACCGTCGCCGGCTGATGATCCTCTGCGACGTCGTGCGCTTCGTCGTCTACCTCGGGCTGCCGCTCACCTGGTGGCTCGTCGGGCCGCGCGTCGCGGTCATCTACGTCGTCACCGCCGTCGGTGCGCTCTTCGGCAACACGTTCCAGGTGGCGGCGATCACCGCGATCGCCAACCTGGTCGACAAGGAGGATCTGACCGAGGCCAATGGGCGGCTGCAGGGGAGCTACGCGCTGATGTTCATCATCGGGCCGATGGTCGCCGGAACGGTGTGCCATCGCTTCGGCGCGGCGACCGCGCTGGGCATCGACGCCCTCTCCTTCCTCGCGTCGGCGATCTCGCTTCGCTTCGTGACGCTTCGACGCTCCTCGGCCGATCGCGCGAGCGACCCCGGGATCGGCTGGTGGCAGAACCTGAGCGCCGGCGCGCGCTTCCTGTGGAACGAGCCATCGCTTCGCTGGGTCACCATCCTGCTCGGCTGCTTCGCGCTGATCGCGAGCGCCTTCCTCGATCTCTTCATCTACCTCTTGAAGAACGATCTCCATCAGAGCGACGCCACCATCGGCATGGTGTTCGGCGTGTCGTCGCTGGGATCGATCTTCGGCGCGCTCGCCGCGGGCAAGCTGCGGAAGCGGTTCGGCTTTGCGGTGACCTGGCTCTCGGCAGGGTTCCTCCAAGGGATCGTGATCGCAGCCATCGGGTGGGCCGGGACCGTGTTCGCGGTGGCCGCGCTCGGCAGCGTCTTCGGCTTCGCGATGTTGGTACGCAGCGTGAACTCGATCGCGATGCGGCAGGAGATCACGCCGGATCACCTGCTCGGGCGCGTGACGAGCGCGTTCTGGGCGATCATCAACGCGCCGGCGCCGATCGGAGCCGCGGCGGCGACCGCGATCGCCGCGCGCACCGGCGTCGGGCCGGTCTTCGTCGGAATGGGCGTGCTCACGCTGGTCTTGTCGACCGTCGGGGCGTTGTCACCTCTGCGGGCCCACGCGCGCTGATCACGCGTCGAGGTCGACCCACTCTTCGTCGAACGGCCCCGGCGCCCACGTGCTCTCGTGCTCCTTCGGCGGCTCGCGCTCCGCGTCGTCGAAGGAGAGCCGGCGCTTCTCGAAGAGAGCGAGCCAACGCGCGTACTTCACGGGATCGCCGGCGAAGAGCGCCTTGCCGGCGTTCGCCACGTAGAGCGCGCGATACGCGCCGTCCGGCCCCTTCGACCCGGGCGCGCGACGCGAGATGCGATCGACGCGCGCAGCGAATGCCTCGACGCCGTTCGGAGCACGCAGCTCTTCGCCGAAGCCATGACGCTGGACCGCGAGACGCAGGTTGTCCTCGCCGTGCTGCCCGGCGCCGTCGACGGCCCGGAACGCCAGCAGATCGCGAATCGGATCGCACAGGCCGTGGACCACGATCAGCGTCTCGATGAGCGAAGCATGGAAGCTCTCGTGATCGAGATCGCTGCCCCGCATGTGCTCGATGAGCGCGTCGACGTGGCGCGGATCGCGCATGACGAGCGGCACGATCGCGTAGCAACCCGCCGGATGCGTGTCGTCGTGCGAGAGCCCGTTGCCGAAGGCCACACGGAGCCCGCGCGCCTTTGCGTCCACCTGCTTCGCGTACTGCAGCATCTTCGCGTGCAGCGCGGGGAACCGCGCGCAGCGCTCGAAGAACCGCCCCTCGCGGAGGAATGTCTTCGCCGGCGTGTGGAACGTCGTGACCAGGTACCACGCGTACTTCTCGTCCGATCCGAGCTCCTTCGGATTCGTGATCAACGCCCCGAGATCGCGCGTGGCCTCGAGCAGCGCATCGAGCCCGACCTCGAGCCCTTCGCGCGTGCGGCTGTCGGAAAGCGCGATGCGCAGTCGCGTCGTCTCGGAGTTCGGATGCTCGATGCGGACCCGCGGTGCAGCCTTCACGGGCGGGATGGTGCCAGAGCGCGCAGGAAATGGGTCATGTCTTTCGCGATGAGCGAGGACGTCCTCGACCGAGAGCGGCACATTCGCTCCTTCGAGGCTGCGAAGCGCTACTTCGAGGAGATCGTCACGGGCGTTCCGCAAGTATCACGGCACGATGTCGACGCCGTAGGACGCGAACGTCGCTTCGAAGTGAAGCGCGTTCTTGCACGCGCCGCCGCCGATGCACGCGTCCCCCCACTCCGGCACTCTTCCGTCCACGCGTCGACAGCGTCTGCCTTCGGTCTTCGTGGCATCGTTCACGAGGATCGCGCAGAGGGTCTGACAACCGGCGGACGGAATCGGAACTGTGTCGGCATCTTCGAGCGAGATCTTCGCGGTGATTCTTCCGTTCGTCGTCCACCCCTCGCTGTCGCCGTCGCACCAGCGGTCCGGATCGAACGAGCCGACGCAGCTCCCCGCGGCGCCAAACGTCGGGATGAAGAACGCGACATCTCGCAGCGGAAAGATCGTCGTGCTCTCGGGCCGGAAGATCGTCAGCGCGAGGGAGGGCAGCCGCACGTCGACTCCTTGGCTGCTCGGGAGCACGGCCGTCGCGGGCGCGACACCGATGGGTCCGGCGCCGAGCTCGGGGCACGCCGCCTCGAGGCCCGCCGACTCCTCGACGAACGAGAACGTCTTCCCGTCGGCCGACGGCCGCGACATCCCCGTCGTGAATGTACTGGTGCCGCGATCGACCCTGAAGAGCCAGCTCAGCGCCTCGGTCCCGGCGTTGGCACATCGCGCGCGGACGTTCGGATCGATCAAGATGCCGGTGAGCGGGAGGACCGAATCGGGCTTCCACAGCCGGAGTCGCCCGATGCGGTGCTCGAGAGCGCGCCCGCTCTCGATGGGCCCTTGCTTCACCGCGGCCATGCACGGCGTGTCCGTCGGACACGTCCCGACCTTGTCGACCGTGGTGCAGCCCGGCGTGGGGGGGATCATCGACACGATCTCGCCATCGCTCGCGGCGTCGACCTCGGGGGCGGCCGTCGTCTTCCCGCCGCACGCGACGAGGAGCAACGCAGCGAGGCCCGAGAGGCGCACTCCTGGGAACGTACACCGCCACGCAAAGGTGCGCGTGACATCGGGCCCTGTAGACTGATCGGGTGCGCATTGCGTTCGCGTTCCTCCTCGTCGGGTGCGCGGGCGCGCCTCCCTCGGTCGCACCGAGCAGATCGCCGCCTGCGCGTCCGCCCGCAGCGACGCCGGCCGCGGTGCGCTGGTTCCACGAGCGACCCGAGGTCACGATGGGTCGCGCGCTCGCGCTCGGGGCCGAGACGCTGCACGTCGGTCGTCTCGGTCAACGTTGGCTCCAGAGGGGCGCGCTGTGGAGGCACGCAGAGCGGCCGCTCCCCGAGGATCTCGCCGGCATCGTGCGCGGCGCGGACGGCTCGTTCGACTTCGTCACCGAGAGCGGCACCGTCCATCGCTGCAAGGAGCCGCTCGGGGATCCCTTCGAGACCCGAAGGGCCCGGTACACCCGCGTGAGCGCGAGCAGCGACGCGATCCTCGCCGTCGACGACGGCGGGCTCGTGCGCTCCACCGATCGCGGGGTGAGCTGGTCGAGGATCGCGATCGCCGAGGGTACCGTGCACGACGCCATCCTCGCGCGCGATGGTCGCGGGCTCGCGTTGCTCGCGCCGGAGCGCATCTTGGCGACGCGCGATCACGGGGCGACCTGGACGCTCGCGGGTCTGCCCGATCTGGATCCTGAGCGCGTCTCGCTCGCCGACGACGGCGCGCCGTACGTCGGCACCGCCGCACGCGGCGCGAAGCTCGAGGACGATGGCTTCGGGGTTCCGAGGCAGGCCGAGACACCGGAGCCTCCGGCGCCGAGCATCGTCGCGATCGCCGTGCACGAGAAGCGGATCGTCCTCGTGGCCCACGAGAAGCCGAACACGGAGCCGACGGTCGCGGTCACCACGCTCGAGGGGAAGCGCGTGCTGCGTCCGATCGCCGGGCTCGGGGCGTGCTCGTCGGTCGCTGCAGCGGCCGCCGCCGACCACGTGGTCGTCGCGTGCGACCGAGGGAATCCGAGCGCGCTGGTGATCGCTCGCAGCTACGACGACGGCAAGACGTTCCGCCTCGCCACGCCGATCCCGATCCACGTGGGGTGGCACGGGCAGCTGCACCCGATCGTGGCCGGCGAGGCGGGCTTGTTTGCATACGTAGACGGCGACGAGATCCACCTCGTCCGCAAGGAGGGCAAGGCGCCCACCCTCATCGCGAAAATCTTCAGGCCCGAGCACCTGGCGCTCGACGCATCGCGCGCACGGCTCCTGGTCGGGAGCGCCGACGGGATCTTCGCCGCGACGTTCGACGCGACGAAAGCCGAGCCGCTGCCGGACGTGCAGAAGCCCAGCGCGCGCGTCATCGCCATGCGCATCGACGCCGACGGCCTCGCCCACCTGCACGTCGCTCCGCACCTCCCACCGATCGACGGCTCACTCGAGCTCTACGACGTGCAGGCGGAGCGTATGTCGTTCGCCGGCGCGCGCGGCCTGCTCGCGACCCGAAGCCGACTCTACGAGACGGTGGACGGCGGCGCCCATCTCCGCGACGTCGGCGCTGCGCCGGCGGGACCGTTCGCCTGCAGCGCGGAGGGCTGCGCCTTCGCCGGATCATCGCGCCTCGGCTGGAACGACGACCCGGGGCCCGTCGTCCCCGCGACGAGCCCGCGCCTCGCGAATCTCCCGGAGCCCCCGCCGATTACCTGCACGCGGCGAGGGAAGAAGCTGCTCGCGGACGTCGCTGCGCCCGAGCTCGAGGCCCATCTCTTCCCGTCGCCGCACGTCCCGTTCCGCATCCCCACGTCGAACGGGATGGTCACCGGATCCTTCGAGAAGCCGGCGCTCACGTCGCTCTTCTCGCCGACGAAGCGCCCCGCGATGACGGTCTTCCACTCCGTTCCGGGGGGGTTCGTCGCGATGCGATACCTCGACGACGCCACCGAGGATGCGCCTGAGGCGCCCATGTCGCTCGAGCTCGCGTGGCGACGCGAGGGAGAGAAGACGATCCACAAGAAGATCACGAAGACGCTCGGCGCGTTCCCCATCCATGTCGGCGTCACGGTCGAGGATCCGATGTGGTCCTACGCGGCCGGCATCGTCGACGGCGGGATCATCGTGCGCCCTGCGCATCCGCGGGTGTACGGGTCCGACGGCAAGACGTGGGTGCCTCCCGCGCAGGAAGCCGCGGCGAAGGACCTGAGCGGCGGTCACGATCCGTTCCTGTTCGTGCGCGACAGCGCACAGGTCGAGAGCGTGAAGCCGCCGCCCGGCCCGCTCGAGGCGTCGGCGATCTTTCGCGGGAAGGATCGCTGGTTCGTCGTCCCGCGGACCTCGTACGAGGTCGCGAAGATCTGGATCTCGGCGGACCTCGCGGGGACGTCGTGGCTGCTGCGCAGGATCCGCCTCTCCACGACGGGCGACTCGATCACGCTCGCCAGCGTCGACGGCGCACCGGCGTTCGTCGTGATCGACGAGCGGCGCGGCTTCGTCGCGGCCCTGGCGCTCGACGGCTCGCGCGCGCTGACGGTGCGCCCGTTCGTCGTGCCTGACCTCGACGTCGCGCACGCGTGCACGTCCGTCGACCCGCAGGCGCTCCGCGCAGTGGTCGCCGAGTGGGGACGACATGCAACGGTCGGAGAGGTCTCCGTGTTCGTCTCTCGCTGGGTGCTCTCCGTGCCGCGGGTCGGTCCGGCGTGCGTCCTCGGCGTGGGCGGCACGAGCTCGCCCGGCGCGGATGATTTCTGGCACGGCTTGTTCATCCCGGCGGCCGATCCGAGCAGGTCCATGCACATCCGTAGCGAAGGCTGGGTCGAGAGCGTCGACTGCCAGCTGTGATCGCCGTTCGATGCGCGCTCAGTTCGTGATCGAGACCCCGTACGCGCCGAAGGTCGTCGAGAACACAAAGGCGTTCTTGCACGAGGTCCCGCCGACGCAGGTCGTGCCGATCTCGGGGATCACTCCGTTCACGCGTTTGCAGACCTTGCCGTCGGTCTTGGTCGCGTCGTTCACCAGGATCGCGCACAGGCTCTGGCAGCCGGCGGACTTGATCGGCACTCGGTCGGCGTCCTCGGCGGTGATCTTGCCGACGAGCGACGCGCCGGTCGTCCACCCCTCGCTGTCACCGTCGCACCAGTAGCGCCGGTCCCAGGCGCCGATGCAGCTGCCGTTCGCGTTGAACGACGGAACGCGCAATCGGACGTCGCGCAGCGGAATGGCCCAGACGCCCCCGGAATCGAAGATGGGAATCGTCAACTGCGGGACCATCGCGATCGCGGCGAGCCCGCTCCCGCCGAAGCTCACGCGCACCGGCGCGAGCGAGAGCGCCGTACTCGGCCCGACGAACCCGGGACACATCGCCGCCGCCGAGGCCGCGGTCACCGACTCGTTGTTGGCAAAGGCGAACGACTTCCCGTCGCTCGACGGACGCGCGCCGCCCATCTGCACGATGCTCAGCCTCTTGTTCCGCTTCGACCTCACGGCG
>JBKJQC010000655.1:0-13174 GCA_046593995.1 Polyangiales bacterium | reverse complement strand
CGCTCAGCCCTTCCTCGCGCAGCAGCACGTAGGCCGCGCGCTGACTCTCGGGCAATTCTCGCAAGACTCGATCGACGATCACGATGATGTCCTTCGCCTGGGCGTGCCCCTCGGGGGTCCCCTCCGTACCCGGCACAGAGGAGAACGCCGCGACCCCCTCCTCGGTTTCGGCGACGGCCTCCGGTCGACGCTTCTGATAGCGGAGCCGGTCGAGGTGGACGGACCGCGCCACCGCAAAAACCCAGTGAATGGCTGCCGCGTTCGAGACGTACGTCCCGCGGGAGCGGTGGAGCTTGAGGAAGGTCTCCTGGAAAAGGTCGTCGGCTTCGCTGCGCCGCCGCGTCAAACGCAGGCAGAACGGGTACAGCCGAGGTCCGAGCAGGCGATAGAGTGCGTCGAAGGCCCCTTCGTCCCCCGCGGCATACCGCGCCATCGCGGCATTCAGCTCGACGTCCCCCGCGGCCATTCACCTTGCTCGTTCTTGGGATCCGAGGGATCTGAGGAGAAGGGTCGTATCCCAGTCTTACGCGCTTGCGGAAGTCCCCGACGGCTTGGTCCAATCGCGGGTCCATGTCCGGGAGCACCTTCGCCGCCTCGCTGCGGCACGCCGCGGGTCTTTGTTGTGGTCGCGAGAGCCGCGAGAGCGAAGGCGAAGGGCTCGCCCACGCACCCGCCGCCGCCGCGCGGCCGTTCCCGCTCGCCGGGACGACGAGGGTGTACGAGCGCGATCGCCCGTTCCGCATCGATCACATCGCGCTCGACCTAGCGCTCGACGTCCCCGGAAAGGCCGTCACCGGCACCGCACGGCTCACCGTCCGGCGGATCGACGCGACCGCAAAGCTCTTGAAGCTCGATGCCGTCGCCTTCGACGTGAAGTCCGTAACCGTGAAGGGCAAGAAGGCGCGCACCTCCTACGACGACGCGACGCTCGCGATCTCCGTGCCGTCCGACCTCGACGCCTTCGAGGTGGAGGTCGCCTATCGCGTCGTGCCGAAGCGCGGCCTCTACTTCATGGAGCCCGACGACCACGTGCGCGACCGCCCCCGGCAGGTCTGGTCGCAGTGCCAGGACGAGGACGCGCGCTACTGGATCCCGTGTCACGACAAGCCGCACCTGAAGCAGACGACGGAGCTCCGCGTCCGTGTGCCGCGCGGGTGGACGACGGTGTCGAACGGGGTGCTCGTCACGCACGGCGACAAGGGCGACGAGTCGGTCTTCCACTGGAAGCAGGACCAGCCGCACTCGAGCTACCTGATCACGCTCGTCGCCGGTGAGTTCGCCGAGATCGCGGAGAAAGGCACGCGCATCCCGATCACCTATCTCGTCCCGAAGACGCGCGAGGCCGACGGGACGCGCACCTTCGGTCGCACGAAGGAGATGATCGCCCTCTTCGAGGAGATGACCGGCGTCCCCTATCCGTGGCCGAAGTACGCGCAGGTCGTCGTCTCCGACTTCATCTTCGGCGGGATGGAGAACACGTCGGCGACCACGATGTACGAGCACATTTTGCTCGACGAACGTGCGGCTCTCGACGTCGACATGGACGGGCTCGTCGCCCACGAGCTCGCGCACCAGTGGTTCGGCGACTACGTGACGTGCCGCGACTGGAGCGAGGGGTGGCTCAACGAAGGTTGGGCCACGTACATGGAGCTCGTGTGGAAAGAGCGCGGCAGCGATCCGCGCGGCGACCTCCCGTTCGAAGGCTACGGCCGTGACGAGTACGACTACGCGCTGAAGGGCGAGCTCGACATCTACTTGCAGGAGGACGCCGGACGTTATCGCCGCGCGATCGTCTGCCGTGACTACGAGCAGCCGATCGATCTCTTCGACCGCCACCTCTACCAGAAGGGCGCCCTCGTCCTGCACGTGCTGCGTCGCGCCGTCGGCGACGACGTGTTCTGGCGCGGCGTGCGCGCGTACCTCGCGAAGCACGCGTTCTCCGTCGTCGAATCGCGCGATTTCCAGCGTGCGCTCGAGGAGGTGAGCGGCAAGTCACTCGACCGCATCTTCGACGGATACGTACACGGTGCCGGTCACCCGGAGCTCGAGGTCTCGGTCGAGTTCGAGCCGGGTACGCCCGGCCAGCTCACCGTCTCGGTGAAGCAGTCGCAGAAGGTCGACGATCACACGCGCCTCTACGACGGACCGCTGACGATCGACCTGGTGACGGACGGAAAGGCGCGTCGCGAGGTCGTGCGCGTTCGCGCCGCGAAGGACACGTTCGTGTTCAACCTCGACGAGCGTCCCTCCCACGTCGCGATCGATCCGGAGGGTGATCTCCTCGCGACGATCGATCTCAAGGTCGCGGGCGACATGCTCCGCGATCAGCTGCGGCGCGGCTCGCTCGCGCGCGTTCGTTGGGTCGCCGCGGTCGCGCTCGCGAAAAAGGACGAGCCGAAGACGGTGCAAGCGCTCGCGGAGGCGCTCCGCGACGAGAAGGAGTTCTGGGGCGTACGCGCGGAGTCCGCCGAGGCGCTCGGCGAGATCCGAGGCGACGCTGCGTTCGCGGCGCTGTCTGCCGCTGCGAAGCTCGCGCACCCGAAGATCCGTCGCGCCGTCGCGCGCGCGCTCGGGAAGTTCAAGACGACGGCGTCGGTCGAGGTCCTCAAGCCTCTCGCGCTCACGGACGACAGCTATCTCGTCCAGAGCGACGCGGCGCGTGCGCTCGGCGTCACGCGGCAGGCGAGCGCGTACGAGACGCTCCTCGAGCTGCTCGATCGGCGCGCATGGGCGGACGTCACGCGGAGCGGCGCCGCGGACGGTCTCGCCACCCTGCGCGACGAGCGCGCCGTCCCGCACCTCAGCGCGCGAACGTCCTATGGACATCCAAGCGCAGGACGACGGGCGTGTCTCCTCGCGCTCTCCCGGCTCGACACCTCGCGCAAGACGCGCGAGCTCCTCGAAGAGCGACTCGACGATCCCGACGTCTTCGTGCGCATCGCGGCGATCCGCGGCCTCGAGAACCTCGCGGACGTGAAGTCGCGCGGTCCGATCGCGGCCCGGCTCGCGAAGGAAGACGCCGGCACCGCGCGCCGTCGTCTCCGCGAGGCGCTCCGCGACCTCACCGCCGGCCGCGAAGCGGAGCTCCGCCGTCTGCGCGACGAGCTCGAGAAGGTGCAGGGCGAGGCGCACGACATGAAGTCTCGGCTCGCGAAGCTCGAAGCCAAGCTCGGCGGAAAGTCCGAGACGCACGAGGACACCCGCAAGAGCGAGCCGGTGAAGACGAAGAAGAAGGTAGCCGCCGCGTCGAAGGCACGCGAGCGGAAGAAGCAGCCGAAGGGAATGGCGCGCGCGGCCGCAGCCGCGATGAAACGCGGCCCATGACCGCGAGCCCGCAGCGCGGTCAGCGGGGTTGGCCGAGCGGGCAGAGGACGATTTCGGTGGCGACGACGTGTGGGGGGCGTTCGAGCGCCCACACGATCGCTTCGGCGATGTCGTCGGGCTCGAGCCATTGCGGGAGGGTCTCCCGGATTTTCTCGCGGGTGCGCGCGAAGCCCTCGACCTTGTCGTAGATGGGAGTGTCGACCAGGCCGGGGACGATCGAGGTCACGCGGATGCCTTTTCCGTCGAGCTCGAGGCGTAGCGCTTCGGTCGTCGCGTCGAGGGCGGCCTTCGTCAGACCATAGGCGGCGAAGCGCGCGTTCGGGAGGAAGCGCGCGGTGACCGACGAGATGTTCACGACGTGACCGCCCTTCATGCGCGGGGCGATCGACTGCACGAGCTCGATCGACGCGAGGAGGTTCACCTCGAGGAGGCGCCGCAAGCGTTCGATCGGGAGCTCGAGGGGCGTCGCGTAGACGCACTCGGCCGCGTTGTTCACGAGCACGTCGACGCGCGGGAAGCGTTCGACGAGCGCGGCGAGCGCGCGCGTGCGGGCCGGACCGTCGGCGAGGTCGACGAGGATCGGGACGAAGCGGGAGCCATGCTGCGCGAGGCTCACTTCGAGCTTTCCCGCGTCGCGCGCGAGACCGACCACGAGGTCGCCGCGCGCGAGGAGACGCGGCACCAGGGCCGCCCCGATCCCGGAGGTGACGCCGGTCACGACGGAGGTGCGGGCCTCCATCAGATCTCGTAGAGCAGCGCGGCCGAGTAGAAGCCTGTGCCGACCGCCGGTGAGAGGACGGTCTGCCCCTTCTTGATCGTGCCGTTCGAGAGGAACTCGTCGAGCGCAGCGGGGATCGCGGCAGACGAGACGTTGCCGATGCGCGCGAAGTTGGTCAGCACCTTCTCCTGCGGGACCTCGAGCGTGCGCACGAGGGCGGCCTGGACGCCGGCGGTGCCGGAGTGCGGGAGGATCCAGTCGACGTCCGCGAGCGTGCGACCGCTGCGCGAGAGGATCTTGTGCGTGATGTCACGGAAGCAGCGCGAGGTGAGCTCGATGAGCTCCTTCTGCTTGATGTGCGTGCGGACCCAGCCCTCGGACGAGATGTCCATGATGTGGTGCTGGGTGCCGTCGACCGCGAGCTCGTAGTCGATCAAGCGGATGCCCGGCCGCTCGCGCTCACCGACGCGCTCACCGACGCGCTCGACCACGACGGCGCCGGCGGCGTCGCCGAACACCAGCGTCGACTTCGAGTGAGGCCTTCCGCGCTGTGACGTGGTCTCGGACGCGACGACCAGCCCGCGGGCGAAGCGAGGGTTCTGCAGATAACCGTGCGCGATCGAGACGCCGTGGACGAAGCCCGCGCAGGCCGTCGAGACGTCGAACGCGAAGGCGCGGTCGGCGCCGAGGAGCACCTTGAGCTTCGGCGCCCACTCGGGGATGTAACGACGCTGCGTCCAGTTCGCGAGGACGATGAAGTCGAGCGACGACGCGTCGACCTCGGCGCGGATCAGGGCGCGGCGGGCGGCGTGCGCGCCCATCTCCGCGATGTCCTCCCCTTCGCCTGCCCAGCCGCGTCGCTCGACGCCGATCTTCGCGAGCTCCTCGGCCGTCGTCGGCGTGTCGAGCGCGGGCAGCGTCTCGTTCGTGTGCATCGTGCGCGGGAGGTAGCTCCCGAGTCCGGTGAAGCGAATGTCCGTCATCGAAAGCACCTCCGTGAGGGGTCCCGTACCGAGCGATGACCGTAGCATCGCGTGCACGCGCGAATTGCTTGCGTTGCCCTATTTTTGTAGGAGTTCGTGCGCTGATGACGCGAGTACGCTAGCGGCCTCGCGGCATCACTTCTCGCGCCGCCAGTGCACCCCGAACGGGTCGAGCCCGTGCACGGTGCTCATCTCCGAGGTGGAGATCAGCGCCGCATACTCGAGCTCCTCCGACACCTCGAACGCCCACTTGCACCGCGATCGAATCTCGTCGACGGCGTGCTCGACGGGACGACCGCCGTACGCCGGGTAGACGTCCTCGACACTCCAGGGCGCGTCGGCGGAGGCGCGCCGCAGCGTGCACAAGTCGGTCGCGATGGTGTGGATGCGCGCGCCGGGGCTGGTGATGTACTCGACCTGATCGACCAAGCGCGACGGCGTACAGCGCGTCAGCACGATCACCTCCGCGGCCGAGGAGGTGATGTCGTTCGCGCCGCCGGAGCCGACGAGGAGCTTTCCCCCGACGCGCGTGCTGTTCACGTTCGCGCGCGCGTCGACCTGCGCGGCGCCGATCACACCGAGACAGACGCTGTCGGCGCCGCAGGTGATGGTGCCGAGGATGTCCTCCACGGAGGAGTGACGGCGCGCGAGGGCGGTGTTGCGGTAGCTGAGGAGGAACTCGTCCGCGCGGGGACCGCACTCGAGATCGAAGAGACCGGTCTCGACCATCACCTTGACGTCGATCCCCTCGAGCTCGAGCCACAGCTTGGCCATGCGCGCGGCGAGAAAGGCGTGGCCGATACCGGCGAGGATGATCGGATAGCGCTTCTCGCGGACGCGGGCGGCGATGGTACGGGCCGCGAGGACGAGGAGGATCTCGTTCTCGCGCGCAGGCGCGTCCGAGCGCTCCCGCCCACGCGCGGCCGGCTTTCCGAGCGGCGCGATCGGCCCGCTCGCATCGTCGAGCGACGTCGCCCGGAGCACGACCTGCTCACCGGTCTGCTGCTTGGCGCGCTCACGCGAGACCGTGGCGTTGACCTGGGAGGGCGTGAGGGACGGGCCCGTGAGACCAAAGGGGCTGAGGAAGGGGCGCGGCGTGGTGAGCGGGCCCGCGGAGGGCTTCGGGCGGGTCGTCGGCGCGCGGCTCGGCTGCGGCGAAGCCACGCCGCTGGCTTCCTCGCGGAGGGCGCGGCCGACGCCGACGAGTGCGTCGAGCCGGTCCTCTCCGACGAAGCGGCGATAAGCCTGCTCGGGATCGTCGGCACCGAGGACGTCGGTGACGAACGCTTCGAACGCGTAGGGCTCTTGCGTCAGCGCGCGCCATCGCTCGTAGTGCTCGAAGTCGTCCGCGTAGCCGAGCGCGCCGAAGCGAGGGGCGGCGTAGAGCGGCTGCGGGTGCGTGCCATAGGGCGCTTCGCACACGGCGAGGACGCGGTGCGGAGGGATCTTCATCGCGTCGGAGAACGCGCGCGTCGCGCCCACCGGCACCACACGCTCGACCGTCACGATGGCGCCGACGCGCGCGCCGATCGCACCCCAGAAACCTTCGGAGTGCGGCGGGGAGAAGACGACGTTCCCCTCGGCGTCGCCGAGCAGACCGTGGACGAACGTCACGTCCGAGCGCATCGCCCTCACCAGCGCGACGTCCCCTGCAACGCCGGGGACCATGCGCAGCTTACCCGCGCGCGCGAGGTCTTCGCCCATGGTGGTGCCGACGAGTGAGGTGGTGACCGCATCGGCCTGTCCGAGCGCGCCGGCGCGCAGCGCGGAGACGTACGACCAGAGCGACCACAGCTCGATCGTCGCGCCCTCGCGTTCGAGCGTGGAATAGAGGTCGTTCGGCCGCGGGACCGGGTAGTTGTCGCCGAAGAAGCACGCGACGTAGCGCGCACCGAGCCGGAGCATCGCGAGCAGATGCATCACGGAGTGGAACCCGGTCGAGCTGATCTCGAAGCGCGGATCGCGGCCGCGGAACTGACGCGCGACCTCGCGCACGGCGGCGTTCGACCGGCTCGGGGTCGACGCGAAGTTGAGGTGCATCCCGGGTTGCACGTGCGCGCGGACGGCGTCGTCGAGGCTCTGGAGCTTCATCGCGTCCTCCGGAACAAGAGGGCGGTGTTGTGACCGCCCATCCCGTAGCTCATCGCGACGCCGGCTTCGCACGCGCGCGCGACACCGACGTTCGCCTGGTGATGGGTCGCGCGCTTCATCCGCGATGCGTCGACGTTGATCGTCGGGGCGATGAACTCGTGGGCGATCATCAGGACGGCGGCCGCCGCGTTCACCGCGCTCGAGGCGCCGAGCGTGTGCCCCCAGATCGGCTTCGTCGACATCAGTGGGACCTCCGCCGCCCGCTTGCCGAACACGGTGCGCATGTAGTTCTGCTCGGAGATGTCGCTCAGGTGCACCGCATTGCCGTGGCCGACGACGAAGCCGACCTCGTGCTCCGCGGTGTTCCCGCGGGCGAGCACCTCGCGCAAGACCTCGGCAGGGCGCACGCCGGCGACGTCGACCGTCGTCGGGTGGTAGCCGTTGTTGCCGTAGCGATAGGAAGCGAGCGTCGCGAGCGGCGTCGCACCGCGCGCTTCGGCGTGCGCGCGCGCCTCGAGGACCAACGTCACCGCTCCTTCGCCGAAGGCGTTGGTCGAGTGGCCGACGTACGGCTTCACCGCGCGGCGCGGATCATCGCGCTCGAGGCTGAGGAGGTTCGCGTCGCGGTACATCGCGTAGAGCGGCGCGACGAGCGCGAGATCGTGGCCGCCGGCGAACGCGACGTCGATCTCTCCGAGCGCGATCTCACGCAGCGCGTGGCCGATCGCCATCGCACCGGAGGAGCAAGTGCCGTTGAAGACGTACGCGGGACCGCGGATCTTGAGGATCGACGCGGCGACGCCGACCGTCTCGCCGGGGAGCCCGGTGATCAGCTCTCTCCGCGTGTAGACCTCACGCGGCGGCGCATCGCGCTCCCTCTGGATCAGCTCGTACCAGTGCTCGAAATTGGTGCGCGAGCTGCCGTCGAAGAGGCCGACGCGATCCGGCCGGACGAGCCCGAGCTCGAGCCCTGCGTCGTCGCGCGCGCGGAGCAGCGCCGCGAGGTAGACCTGCAGCTCGCGGTGGTAGCGCGCGTAGAAGCGCTCGGGGAGCTCGGCGAGGTAGTGCGCTGGATCGAATCCGGTGAGGCGACCGATCGCGACGATGTGCTCGGCGTCCGCGGGATCGGGCTCGAACACGAGCTGCGATTGCCCGAGTCGCAGCTGATCCCAGAACGTCTCCCGGAGATCGCAGCCCGGGAGCATCACGCCGATCCCGGTGACCACGACCTCCCGCATCGATCCAGGATCGTAGTTCATCGCAGGGGTCTTGGCAGACGACCTTTTCGGCCGCGTGCGCTACGGTGACGCGCGATGGCGAGGATCCTGATCGTCGACGATAATTCTACCGTTCTCGAAGCGACGGCGCTCGCGCTGACTCGCGGCGGGCACGAGGTCGAGACCACGTCCGAGGTCTTCGGTCTACCGCTTCGGGTCGGGACGATGCGTCCCGACGTCATCTTGCTCGACTACGATCTGCCGGCGCTCACGGGCGACAAGCTCGCGACCAACCTGCGCGCGCTCCGCTCGGCGAGGGACTGCAAGATCATCTTCCACTCGGCCGAGGACGAAGCGCTGCTCGCGGATGCGGTCGTGCGGACGGGTGCGACCGGGTACATCCCGAAGGGGCTCCCCCGCGCCGAGTTCCTGCGACGGCTCCGCGGCTTCATCGAGTGAGCCGTCAGTCCGTCGGCTCTGGGAGGTCGTGAATCTTTCGCTCGCTTACAGGCCCGCCAACAGGGAGGCGGCGAGGCGGGGAGTGAGAGGGAGGTCGAGCATGTGCTGCCGCGCGCGAGCACCGAGGTTGTCGCCGCAACGGGTGACGGTCTGCCGATCGCCGCTCGTCGCCGCATCGACGTTTTCGTCTGCGCCTCTGCGCCTCGCCTCGAAGAGGAACACGGAGGCGCGGAGGCACGGAGGGACGCGGAGGTTCTGTGAGGCTACCGATCGTTGCTCGCCGTCGCATCGCATCGATGTAGCTCTGAATACGTCGACGTTCTGAAGCCACCGAGGCGCCGTGTTCGCGATCGTCACGGCAGGCTCGAGGGAGCACCGCGGCAGCACTCTCGATCTCCCTCCGTCTCGCCTCCGCGCCTCCGCGCCTCCGTGTTCTTCTCGGAACACCGCGCAGGACCAGAAGGCGCGCGAAGGCGAGGACCGCGTGGACGGACCACCGCGGCAGCACTCAGGTCTCAGTCCCTCTCGCTTCCGCGCCTCCCCGCCTCCCTGTTCATCGGCGGCGCCGGTCGAGAGAGAAAAGTTCACGCTCTGTGAGCCGTGAGCTGTCAGGGCTCGGGAAACCAGCCCTTCATCGACGCGAGGCCATGCTCGTCCCACTCGCGGAGGGCGCGTTGGATGTACCCAGCGGCCTCGGCGGTCGGCACGCCGCCGATCCACATCGACAGACGCGCCACCGCTTCGAGAATCTTCTCCCGGCTCACGCCGCGATGACGGAGCGTCTTCGCAAACATCGCGGCGGGTCCGAAGCTCTTGGTCGCAAGGAGCACGCACATGCCGAGGAGGTAGTTCTCCTCGATGGAGATGAGCTCGGTGCGCGCCTCGAGCGCGTGATAGTCGTGGAGCGTCTCACGGAGCGGCTCACTGTCGAGGTGCTCGAGGAAGCGTGAGTGCCGCTCCCCCATGCCCTCGCCGAAGAGCGCATCGAGGTAGGCCTCGGACTGCGTGAGCCGCTCGCTCACGGGCGCACCTTCACGATGACCTTCCCGTAGGTCGCGCGTGACGCGAGCGCGACGAGCGCGTCACCGGTCTGTGCGAGCGGGAACGTCGAGTGGATGCGGGGACGAAGCTTCCCTTCGGCGAGGAGCGCGAGGCACGCGTCCTCGCACGCGCGCAGCGTCGCGGGCTCGGCCTTCATGTACGTGCCGAGGAAGACGCCGTGGATCGAGGCGTTCTTCAGGAGCACGCGATTGAGATCGAGCTTCGGGATCGCGCCGGCCGTGAAGCCGACGACCACGAGACGTCCCTTCCAGCCGAGCGCCTTCCACGCGCCCTCGAACACCTCGCCACCGACGATCTCCACGACCACGTCGACGGGCTTGCCGCCGTTCGCCGAAAGCACGCGCTTGTTCCAATCCGGCGCGGCGTAGTCGACGACCGCATCCGCGCCCGCCTCGCGCGCGATCTCGAGCTTGCCCGCGCTCGCCGCGGCGATCACGCGCGCGCCGAGCGCCTTTGCGAGCTCCACCGCTGCGAGCCCGACCCCGCCCGCCGCGGCCGTGACGAGCACGGTCTCTCCGGCGCGGAGCTGCGCGCGGTCGACGAGCGCCATGTGGCTGGTCGGGTAGACGATGGGGAACGCGGCGGCGGTCTCGAAGGAGACGGACTCTGGGATCTTGCGCGCGCGCGAGGCCGGGACCGCGACGCGTTCGGCGAACGCTCCGTAGATCAGCCCGGCCATCACACGATCGCCGACGACGAGCTCGGTCACGCCCTCGCCGACGGCGGAGATCACGCCCGCGCACTCGGAGCCAGGGATGAACGGCAGCGGCGGACGCTCCTGGTATTTCCCCTGGACCATCAGCGCGTCGAAGAAGTTGCAGCCGGCCGCGTGGACGTCGATCACCACCTGTCCCTTGGTCGCGACCGGCGTCGGCGCCGCGGTGACCACGAGCTCGCGCGGATCGACGAGCTTCTCGACGACGATCGCGCGCATCATCGTGGTGGTGTCATGCATGGTAGATGGCTCCTGCGCAGTTCATGCCCGCGCCGACGGCGACCGACAACACGAGGTCGCCTTTTGCGATGCGGCCGGATGCGCGCTGCTCCGCGAGGCACGCCGGGATGCTCGCGCTCCCCGAGAGTCCGGTGACGTCGCCGTGCCAGACGAGCTTCTCCGTTGGGCAGCCGATGGCGCTCCGGACGCCTTCGACGATGCGCGCGTGGGTCTGGAGCGGGAGGAACCAGTCGACGTCCTCGATGCGCAGCTCGTTCCGCGCGAGAAGCTTCTGCGCGCACTCGATCATCATGCCGAGCGTCGCCTCCCCTGCGCGCGCGCCCCGCATGATCGTGGAGGCCGCGTCGGGTCCGATGCCGACCCAGTCGTGCTTGCTCGCGTCGGTGCGGCCGAGATAGTCGATCACGCCCACGCGCTCGCCCGGTAGACGCTTGCGCAGCTTCAGGATCGCTGCACCAGCGGCGTCCGACATCAAGAAGCAGAAGCTCGACTTGTTGGTGGCGGCCGTGGCGAAACGGCTCCCCTGCTCCGTCGAGACCACGAGCCCAGCGCGATAGTTCATGTTCAGCAGCATGCCGTCGAGCACCTGCACGGCGCGCAGGAACCCTGTGCAGTAGCAGGCCTTCAAGTCCAGCCCGAGCGCGTCGTCGCGACCGAGGTCCCGGAGGAGCAGAGGCGCGAGGTCCGCAACACCTGCATTGTCTGCGATGGGTGCATGCAGCACCGGCATCGTCGTGCCGGACGTGACGAGGACGATGTCGATCTGCTCGCGCAGATCGGGACGCTGCTCGAGGGCCATCGCGACGGCGCGTCGGGCGAGCGTCAGCGTGTTCTCGTCGTCTCTGCACCAGTATCGCGTGCGCACGCGGCTCTCGCGGGCGACGCCTTCCTTGTCCGGAATGTCGAATCGGCAACGCGCGAAGAAGGTGTCGTTGTCGACGACCTCGCTCGGATACGCGAACCCAGTGGCGACGATTTCACTGACGAACTGACGCGCACCGCGCGCGTTCACACCGGTCGTGTCGAGTGCTGTGGGCATCATCTTGTGTGGATCGCGAGAGAGCGTGCACGCGTCGTTCCGCGCGCATCCGCATCACGATCACAGCCGGACACGAGGTGCGTAGCCGCCGCCGATGTCGAGTGCTCTGCACCGTGTCGAACGGGCTCTCGCGAACTACGCTGCTAGTCGTCGCGGAGGGAAGCAGCGTTGAACGATCGCCCGAACGCCATGCCGTCGAAGACCGGATTCTTCCAGAGTCGATTGCGCGGTGAGTATGTCGACCAGTTGCGCGAGGCGCAGCGCGAGACCTTCCTCCAGCGGACGATCGTGCTCGTCTGGATCGGCGTCGTCGGCATGCCGACGACCTGCCTCGCCTACGTGTTCGCGTTCGCGCGCGGTCGAGTGGGCGAGGCCACGTGGATGGTGTCGATCGCGGTCGCCGCGGCCCTCGCGCTCCACCTCGCGGTGCACAAGGGCGCATTCCGCAAGCACTACCAGATGACGATGCTGCTCCTCGTCGGCTGCGTCTTCGGACCGCTGGCCTCGGGGATCATCGAGATCACACGGGGCTCCACCGGCGACTTCTTCTTCGCCTTCTTCATGATCTATTTCAGCTTCACCGCGCTCTACCCGGCGGAGGTCGAGTGGGTGCTCGCGACGTCGGCCGCGGTGATCTCGAGCTTGATCCTCTCGCGCCTCGGTCGCCCCGAGGGGATCCGGTTCGACGGGCAGCTCGTGAGCAGCCTGATCTACCTCGCGGAGATGACGTTCATGGCGACCGTCATGAACCGCGTCGTCTACCAGCTCTTCTTCGACGAGAAGCAGTCGCGCCTCGAGCTCGCGAAGGCGAACGAGGGACTCCGTGAGCTCGACAAGGCGAAGTCGAGCTTCTTCCACAACATCAGCCACGAGATCCGCACGCCGCTCACGCTCATCCTCACGCCGCTGACCCACATCCTGCGGACGCAGCGCGACGCGCTCCCGCCCGCGCTCGTGCAGAAGCTCGAAGGCGTCCGCGGCAATGCGAATCGCCTCCTGAAGATGGTGAACTCGCTCCTCGACTTCGCGCGGCTCGAAGCCGGACAGTCGAAGGTCTCGGTGAGCGAGACGGTGGTCGACGAGCTCGTGCGCTACGTCGCCGGCCTCTTCGCGGGCACGGCGGAGAACAAGTCGATCGAGCTCGTGACCGAGATCGAGGTGACCGATCTCCGCGTGCGCACGGATCCGGACAAGCTCGAGAAGATCCTCGTCAACCTCGTGGGCAACGCGGTCAAGTTCACGCCCGCGGACGGAACGATCACCATCGCGCTGCGGCGCGCGGGGAGCCGCTTCGAGCTCCAGGTGCGCGACACCGGCATCGGCATT
>JBKJQC010001225.1:0-36623 GCA_046593995.1 Polyangiales bacterium | reverse complement strand
CGCGTGGAACGTGTACCGCGCCGCACGCGACGCCAAGGTCCGGATCACGGTGCCCTCGCCGGTCATCGCCGAATGGTGGCGCGGACGCACCGACGGTCGCGAGCACGTGAAGAGCGGGCTCGTCGTCGAATGGCTGTCCGACTCGCTCGCCGAGCTCGCAGGCGAGGCCCTCGCGAAGGTGACCGACGCGACCGTCGTCGACGCGATCGTCATGGCATCCGCCGCGTCTCGGGGCGACATCGTCTACACGAGCGACTTCGACGATCTCGAGCGACTGCGGGCCTTCTTTCCCACCGTACGCGTCCTCGCCTTGTGACCAGACGTCGCGGCGGGGTGCCGGCCAGCACAGGCGTCACGCCGCCGTGAGATAGTTCGCTGGCGCGAAGATCCGCCGGCTGCGAAGCGGCTCGGGGCTCTCGGCTTCGACACGCCTTCGGAAGCGAGGCAGCGTCGCGGTGGCGCGCACGAGATGGATGTCCTCGTCCGCCGGTCCAACCGATGCAGCCCACGGAGGAGGTGGCTTGCCGGCCCGTGACGCTAGCAGCTCCGCGAGACCGGCAGCGATCGCGAGGTCACGCTGCGACGTGAAGGACGGCTGCGGGACGCGAGACCAATCGATGTCAGCGTGGTCGACGACCCACTGCCGAGCGCCGAGCGCGTCGCCACTCGTGACCGCGCGGACCAGATCATCCAGACCCATGTCGTGCCTCCCACAGATCGTCGAAGTTCTCGCGAGCGAAGCGCTCTCGCCCACGAATGAGATAGCGCTCGAGTTGCGCCCATGCGGTCTCGCGATCCAGGTGGCGAGGCGCTTCCGACAGGAGCAGCCGTGCGTCCGAAGCGTCGACGTCGTCGCGGAACGCGCACAGCTTCATCGCCAAGAGCTGGAACGGCAATGCGGCGCAAACCGTGAGTCCTGGATGCTGGAGGAGGACCGCTGATCGCGTGACCTCGTCGTTCGTGTAGACCCGTCGAACGTGATCGTTCAGCCAGTCGGGGGAAAGCGAGAGGCGAGCCGCTACGCGACGCGCGGCGTCCCAAACGGCCGGCGTGTTCGTGTGCAGCACATCGACGTCACGGGTGGCCGAGCGAGCGTTGTATGCGAGCGCCAGCGCTGCACCGCCCACGACGACGATCTCCGCCTCGACGCCCGCGGCGACGAGCTCCGTAGCCACCGCTGCGAGCGCCGCGATGATGCTCTCTCGGGAGAGCAGGTCGGTCGTCATCGTCGAACAGCGTACCGTGCCTTGGAAGCCGCCGTCGCCACCGGCCGGAAGCGGGCTTGGTGCCTGGCTTGCCGCTCGACGGCGGACGCGGGGCGCGCCAATTCAGCTACATTGATCAGCATGAAGAGGAGCCTGTCGCAGCGGCGCGACCGAGACGTGCAGCGTGCGTACGCTCGGCACCATGGCCAAGCTCAGCTCGCGGCGATGACGCGATCACCGGCCGCCGCCTCCGGGGATCTACCACGCGACCTCGGGTGGAGCGCGCAACTGCGGCCGCTCTCGTGTCGACCCTAGTCGAGGCGTCGTCGCCCCCTCTGACCCGGAGCTACG
The DNA here is from genome assembly GCA_046593995.1 of Polyangiales bacterium. Classification (GTDB taxonomy): domain Bacteria; phylum Myxococcota_A; class Polyangia; order Polyangiales; family JADJMO01; genus JALHOE01. The sequence continues at coordinate 35,067 of JBKJQC010001225.1, read as the reverse complement.
CTCTTGACCGTGGCTATCGCACTCCACCCGCGCTCACGTCGACCCGACGATCCGGCCCCCGGCTCGGTGAACATCGTCGCGCGGTGGGATCTGCTCCCGATCGTGATCCGACCCATCGTGGAAATGGACGACGACGACCTCTTCGAGTTCTGCCACCAGAACGCCGATCTGCGGATCGAGCGGACGCGAGAAGGGGAGCTGATCGTCATGCCGCCGACCGGAGGGGAGACCGGGAATCGCAACTTCGAGATCGCCGTAGCCCTCGGGCAATGGGCCAAGCAGGACGGCTCCGGGCTCGGGTTCGATTCTTCGACTGGCTTCATCCTCCCGAACCGGGCGCAGCGCGCGCCCGACGCGGCGTGGATCACCAAGGAGCGGTGGTTCGCGCTCCCTCCCGAGAAGCGCGCGAAGTTCCCGCCCATCGTGCCCGACTTCATCATCGAGCTTCGCTCCCCGAGCGACGAGCTGGCCGATCTGATCGAGAAGATGGAGGAGTGGATCGGGAACGGCGTGCGCCTCGGGTGGCTGATCGATCCGTTCGAACGGCGCGTGCACGTGCACCGGCCGAACGTCGAGCCGGAGGTGCTGGAGGAGCCCGCGTCGGTCTCGGGCAATCCGGTGCTCCCGGGGTTCGTGCTGCGGGTCGACGATCTCTGGGCGGATCGGTGAGGGAACTGTGCTCTCGGGGGCAGTCGCTAGTGCCGTTGGCGAAAATCTGGCCCCGTTTTTCGAGGTCGTAGCGACGGGCGCATGATCGACCATGCACCGATGGTCGCCTGTTCGCATCGGGGGCGCCCGACGTGCCGCTGGCACTCTCGTGCTGTAGCTCAGGCGCTCCGGGCATTCCGCTCAGGCGAGCCGGCGCAGGATGAGCCCCTCGTCCGGACGAAGGAGGAGCTTCTTCTCGACCTTCTCGGGGAGCGTCGCGTGCGTGGAGAGCGCCGGCTCGAGGCGCTCGTAACCGTGCGGCAACTCGAGCTCCGCGTAGTCGTGAGAGAGGTTGAGCGCGACGAGGAAGGATCCGCTCGCGTGCTCGCGGCGGTAGGCGATGACCGGGCCTTCGTTCAGCACCATTCGGTGCTCGCCGATGCTCAGCGCGTGTTCCTTGCGACGCAGCGCGACGATCGCACGCGTGAGGTTCAGCATCGAGCGCGGATCGTCCTTCTGCGCCTCGACGTTCACGTCCGCGTAATCCTCCGCCACCGGGAGCCACGGCTCGCCCTTGGTGAAGCCTGCGTGCTTCGAGCGGTCCCACTGCATCGGCGTGCGCTGCGGATCGCGCCCTTGGCCACGCCCGGGGTCGAGCTTCTCGAACGGATCCTTGATCTGATCGGGGCGCAGGGGCACGTTCTCCATCCCGAGCTCGTCGCCGTAGTAGAGCGTCGGAGTGCCGCGCAGCGTGAGCAGCAGCATGCGCGCGACGCGGGCCTGCGCCTGGCTCCCTGCGCGCGTGGCGATGCGCGGCTTGTCGTGGTTGCTCAGCACCCAGTTCGGCCAGGTGTGGACCGGGAGCGCGCCGAGGTACTTCTCGATCTCGTCGCGCAGCGCGTCCGCGTTCCATGGGAGCAGGATCAACATCTGGTTGTGGGGGACCTGCGCGCCCTCCCCCTTCGCGCCGTAGTAATTCACGATGCGATCGGAGGAGTGATAGAGCTCGCCGATCATCAGGCGCTCTCCTTCGAACTCCTGGAGCACGTCGCGCATGCGCACGACGACGTCGATCACCTCGGGGCGATCGGCGTTGTACAGGTATCGCTGGCGGTCGTTCGACGGATCCTTCTTGGGGTCGTAGCCGCGATTCGGCGGGTTGTCGCGGAAGTGGTCGTCCTTCAAGAGGTGCCACATCACATCGATACGGAAGCCGTCGATGCCCTTCGCGAGCCAGAAGCGGAGACAGTCGAAGAACGCCTTCTCGACCTCGGGATTGCGCCAGTTCAGGTCCGGCTGCTCCGTCATGAACGCGTGGTAGTAGAACTGATTCCGCTTCGGCTCCCACTCCCACGCGCTGCCGCCGCCGAACGCGCTGAGCCAGTTGTTCGGGCACTTCCCGTCCGGTCCCGCGTCGCGCCACAGGTACCAGTCGGCCTTGGGGTTCTCGCGCGACGAACGTGACTCCTCGAACCACGCGTGCTGATCGGAGGTGTGGTTCGGCGCGATGTCGAGCACCACGCGGATGTCGCGTGCGTGCGCCTCTTTCAAGAGGAGCTCGAACTCGCCCATCGTACCGAAGAGCGGATCGACGTCGACGTAGTCAGCGATGTCGTAGCCGAACTCCACCATCGGTGACTTGTAGATCGGCGTGAGCCAGAGGATGTCGACGCCGAGCCACTGGAGGTACCCGAGCCGATCACGCACACCTCTCAGATCGCCGATCCCGTCGCCGTTCGAGTCCTGGAAGGAACGGACATAAGCCTCGTAGATGACGCCGGTCTGCCACCAGTGATGCGAGTCGGGCATGGCGGCCTGTGATGCGCGACCGCGGCCGTGGACGCGGCGCAGGCGTGCCTCTGCCATCGCTGCCTCGGTGTGTAGCTTGCCTCTACCAAGGGCATGGACGAATCGCGCATCAGTGAAGCGGCCCGCACCCTCTTGGAGGCCGCGCGGAGCATCGGCTGGCCGATCCCCGAAGGGTCGATGGAAGAGATCGAAGCGGCATGCATGCGCGTGGTCGACGAGATCAAGGGGGCCCAGGATCGGTCGCACGCGCGCAACGGAATCCGGAGCGCGATCGAGGCCGCCCATGCGGGCAACGCCGAGTACGTACGCGCGGGACTCTGGGAGGCGAAGAAGACCTTGTCGCTGCATGGCTGGGACGACGAACCCGTGCGCATGGAAGGGTTCCGGACGTGAACGGTGCTAAGGTCGGGGTGTGACCGATCCGTTCGTCCGCGACCTCGCAGAGGCCGACGTGCTCACCGTCGAAGGGGACTCGAAGAAGCTCGGCAGCTTCTTCGAGGACCGTCCGGCAGCCCTCCTCTTCGTGCGTCACTTCGGGTGACTCTTCTGCCGAGAGGAGGTCGCGCGGGCGCGCGACGAGATCACGAAGATCCACGACGCCGGCGGCGAGCTGGTGGTCGTCGGTTCGGGCACGCCGAGCCAGGCCAAGCGATTCGCCACCGAGGAGAACCTCGTGTCGCCGATCGTCACCGACCCGACGCTCGAGGCCTACCGCCGCGCTGGGATGAAGCGCGGCGTGTTGCGCACGCTCGGTCCGAAGTCCGCGCTCCACGCGGTGCGTGCGCTGCGCGGCGGGCACCGACAGCGGAAGAACATGGGCGATCCGTGGCAGCAGGGGGGCATCGTCGTCGTGTCTCCGCTCTCGCGCGGCGGGCACGTCACCATGCAGCACGCGGCCAGCGAGGCCGGCGATCCCACGGACCTGTCCGGGGTGATCGCGGCCGTGCGGGACGCTGCCGCCCTTGCGGGTCCCGTATAATCGCCTAGGTTGCAGCCTCAGTAGATGTCCCACCCGTCACCCGCTTCGCGAGGAGGCACCTCGTTCCGCGACAAGGTGCGGCGGCGGCTCGGCTCCGAGGTCGGCGCGATCCCGAAGCAGGCACCGTTCGCCTGCGCGCTCGTGTACCCGTCTCCGTACACGGTCGGGATGTCGTCGCTCGGGTTCCAGCGCATCTACCGCTCCTTCCAGGAGTCGCCAGGGCTCTGCTGCGAGCGCGCGTTCCTCGACGACGACGCGAAGCCAGGCCAGCCGCAGCCGATCCTGCTGACGTACGAGACGCTGCGGCCGGTGTCGGACTTCCCGCTGGTGGCCCTGAGCGTCGCGTACGAGCTCGAGCTCTCCGGCGTGATCCAGGTGCTCGAGGCTGCGAACATCCCGGCCTTCCGCGATCAGCGCGACGAGCGTCATCCGTTCGTCTTGGCCGGCGGTCCGCTCACGTTCTCGAACCCCACGCCCCTCGCGCCTTACTGCGACGCAGTGATCCTCGGCGAGGCCGAGAACCTGGTGATCGAGGTCGCGAACGTGATCGCGTCGACGCCGAAGCACGAGGATCGCCTCGCGGCGCTCGCAAAGATGGACCACGTCTGGGTGCCCGAGCACCACGGCGATCGGCTCCCTTCGCTCGCGCAGATCCACGACGAGGATCTGCCGGCCTGGGGCGGGATCCGCGCCGCGGAGACCGCGCTCTCCTCGATGTTCCTCGTCGAGACCTCGCGCGGCTGCTCGCGCGGCTGCACGTACTGCGTGATGCGTCGGTCGACGAACGGCGGCATGCGCATCGTTCCGATGGACGTGATCCTCGATCGCATCCCGCTCGACGCGCGCCGCGTGGGGCTGGTCGGCGCCGCGGTCAGCGATCATCCGAAGATCGTCGAGGTCGTGCGCGCGCTCGTGGATCGGGGGTGCGAGGTCGGGCTGTCGTCGCTCCGTCCGGACAAGCTCAAGCCGGAGTTCGTGCAGACGCTGAAGGACGCCGGTTATCGCACGCTGACGACCGCGATGGACGGCCCGAGCGAGCGCGTGCGCAAGCTGCTCGATCGTCGGGCCGAGGAGCGCCACCTCGTCAAAGCAGCCGAGAACGCGCGCGCCGCAAAGATGGACCGCCTCAAGCTCTACCTCATGCTCGGCATCCCGACGGAGACCGACGAAGACGTCGACGAGTGCGTGAAGTTCACGACCGAGCTGTCGCGGATCGTGCCCGTCGCCCTCGGGATCGCGCCCTTCTGCCCGAAGCGAAATACGCCGCTCGTCGACGCCGAGTTCGCCGGCATCGACGTCGTCGACCGTCGGCTCGATCGACTCCGCCGTGGTCTCAAGGGGCGCGCCGACGTCCGCGCGACGAGCGCGAAGTGGGCTTGGGTCGAGGCGGTCCTCGCCAAGGGCGGAGGCACCGAAGGCCGCGCCGTCTACGACGCCGTGCAGGGTGGAGGCACGTTCGCGGCGTATCGCAAGGCGTTCGCGGCCCTCCCGAAGCCGCCGCGCCGCATGTCTCTGCCGATCGCGTCCTGAGCGGCTCACGCGTTGCAGCATCTCGCGCGAGGGAGGTGCTCCGTGCGCTCACGTCTCGCCATCGTCACTGCCGTCGCCACCGGCGTCGCGCTGCTGCTCGCAGGCTGCGGCACGGCTGAGGATCCGCTTGCGAGCTCGGCAACCGCGAGCGACGCGGGCGCGACGCGCCCCTCCATTCCGGAGCCCATCCCCGACCCCGTCACCGATGGCGGGACGTTCGACGACCCCGGCAACGACGGCGTCGCCTGTCCCGAGGGGCTCACGCGCTGCGGGGACCGATGTGTGGACCTGATGGTGAGCGGCGGCAACTGCGGCGTGTGCGGCGCGCACTGCCCGATGAGCATGCAGTGTGAGCAGGGCCAATGCGTCGACAGATGAGCGCGTCGACAGATGAGCGCGTCGACAGATGAGCCATCGACTGATCAGGCCGACTTCGCGTCGTCCCCGGCGAGGAAGTCGGACGCGGCATCCTCGGCGAGGGGATGCGGGACGTAGTGGAACCACTGCGTCGGGAAGCGGCGCACGAAGCGCTCGATCGCCTGCATCGCCTGGGTGATCGCGCGATCGAGCTCTGCGCCCGATGCGCGCCGAGGGACCGCGATCGGCGCTTCGGCGCGCACGAGGTGGTGCGCGAAGCCGAGCCGCGCGGTGAACACGGGGATGAGCGGCGCGCCCGTCACCTGCGCCAGCTGGAACGGGCCGAGCGGCACGTGCCAGGGCTTGCCGAAGAACGTCGAGACGCGCGTACGCATCCCCGGCGGGACGCGATCGATTTGCAAGGCGACCGCGCCGCCCCGTCGAACGTGCTGCGCGAGCGGCAGGGCCGAGAGCGGATCGTCGCCGACGTGGAAGACGGTCACGCCCATCTTCTTCCGCGCGGCGTCGCTGATGCGGCGCGCCTCTGGGTCGCGCTCGGGCGCCATCGCGATCGCGAGATCGAAACCGCGGAGGTTCATGACGCCACCGGCCACGTCCCACGAGCCGGTGTGCGACGTCACGAGGATCGCGCCGCGTCCGCTGTCGCGCGCGCGGAACAAGTGCTCGCGTCCCTCGACGCTGTAGCGGAACGGGGGCGGATTCTCCCCGGCCGCGGCGAGCCCTTCCCCGAAGCAATGCCCATAGGTCGAGAGCGTCGACGCGATGTCGAGGGCTTCGATCGGCGCTGCGCGGACGCCGTGCACCAGCCGCAGGTTCTCGCGGATTTGGGTTCGGAGGTGCTTCTGCGCGAGGCCGACCGAGATCGCGATCGGGGCCGGCGAGTAGCGGAGCACGTAGCGCGGGAGCTTCGTCGCGCCCCACGCGGCGAGGGCGCGCCAGAACGCCGCGTCGTAGCGAGGGATGGCGAAACGCTCTCCGAGGCCGAACATGGAGCCCCTTCGATGTCACGGACGGGCCGGAGCGTCGCCCTCGCCGAGCAAAAAAATGCGCGCCGTCGTGCGCCGAGTGAGCCCAGAAAAGCGATGGGCGGGTGACGCTCTTGCCACCCGCCCACCGGTCCTTCGGCCTCACACAGAGGCTGTCCGTATTCTGTCTGGCACGCGATGCGATGTTCCCGAGGGGCTCCATCGGTTCCGCGGCAGAGACACTGCAACCCGCCTACGCAGGCACCTCACCGCCGCTTCGTTCGCAACGCGAACGAGAGCGCGGGGGGCGTCCGCGTCGAGTCAGGCGGTCGGACCCTCCAAGTAGAGGCCACTGGTACGCTGCATGATGTCTCTCCTCCTCCGGCTAGGCCGGCGCGCGGGAGGGCCCTCCGCGAAGGGGACCGGACCGCGCGTTCAACTGGGGGGGATCTCTCGGACGACCTGCAAGGCGCCATCATCAGGACGGGCAGGCTCGCGCGAACGATCCGCGTGCCTCCGACGTGGTCGAGGCGTCGGTTCGCCTCGTGGATTAGCCCAGGGGGAACCCCCGGCCGCGTCGATCGAGTGGTGACCTCGAGATACTAACGCGAAGACTCGATTGCGCCATAGGGTCCGCGCAGAAGTAACGGACGGGTCCTCGCGGGAGCCCCGCGACGACCGGACCGATGGCAGAGCTCGCCGAGATGCCGTGCACGACGCCTCTGCGGTCGCGTCAGACAGTGAGCGGCCGCGACGTGAGCCCGACGCGCGCAGTGCGGTCGAGGGGTGCGCGGATCAGTGAACGGACGAGCGTGAACGGTCGCGGCTGGGTCGGGCAAACGGGTCCGGCGCCACTTTTGCGATGTCGGCTGGCGACTGGCCCCGTCCCCGAAGCTACGGAGGACGAGAAAGGACGTTTCGCCCGTGTCCAAGATGATCTTCGCACTCACTGCTCTCGCCCTCTCGGTCCCCACCGTCGCTGTCGCGGAGGAGATCAAGATCACGACGCCGAAGGTGAACACCGCCGCCGGCTCGGAACAGCCGCGCACGGACGTCGGTGAGCTCTCACGGAAGAACGAGCGCGACTTCGTCGCCAATCCGACCGGCTTCTCCGGCGGCGCGATGCTCGGTACCGGGTTCAGCGACCGCATGGGGATCGGCACCGGTCTCAAGGCCGGCTACACGTTCCCGAACCGCATCTATGTCGGTGGTCTCATGAACTACCACTTCGGAAAGAGCCTCGAGTACGCCGGCTCCGAAATCAGCACCCGGAGCTACTACCTCGGTCCGGAGGCTGGCTACGACGTCGGGCTCGGAAAGGTCATCCTTCGCCCGGTGGTCGGCCTCGGCTACGCGTTCAGCCGGGAGAGCGTGTCCGGCAACGCAGCGGCGCAGGTCGCCGACTCTACCAACACCAACTCGCGCGTGTACGTCGCGCCGGGCGCGTCCGTCCACTATCCGATCGGGAACTTCTTCGTCGGTGGTGACGCACGCTACATGGTGATGACCGGCGACAACGCCCTGACCCTCTTCGGCTCGGGCGGCGTGCACCTCTGATCCGCCGTCTCGGCGACGCCGAGATCGAACGCACTGAGTCGCGACCGCGCGCCCACCCGGGTTGTCGCGGTCGCGCATTTTTCGCGTTCGCGTGCGCGTGCGCGTTCTACGGGGCGCGGGAAGTGGCGAGGTCGTCCCAGCGGACCAGCGCAAACGCTGCGTTCGTCGTGTGGCCTCCGTCGAACTCGTGCCAGAACACCGTGTGGCCGGCGGCGAGCAACTGGTCTCGGCCCGTGCGCGCGCTCGCAATCGTGAAGTTCATGTCCATCGTTCCGTGGTGGTGACTCACGGGGATCTTCCAGGGCGCGGGGAGCAGCTTCTTTCCGGACAGCGCCTCTGCGCTGCCCAGGTTCGCGGCGGTGATGGAGATGCCGGCGAACGACGTCGCGGCCTGCAGGCCGATCGCGTACGCCATGATCCCGCCGGCCGAGAACCCATCGACGATGCGGCGCTTCGGGTCGACCGAGTAGCACTTCTCGAAGTCGTCGAGCGCCGCGAGGATCGGGTTGCCGTCGTCGCTGCACCACGTGTTGCCCGGGCCGGCCGCGCACGAGCCGTCCGGTGCGATCACCACGAAGCCACGCGCGTCGGCGTTCGTCTTCCACACGGCGGCCAGGTAGTTGGTCGCGACGTCGCCGGCGCCGTGCAGCGCGAGGACGATCGGGGACGCCTTGTTCTTGTCGTAGGTCGCCGGGACGTATGCCACGTACTTCTGCGGCTTCGTCGGCATCTGCCGGGTCGTCGCGCCGACCTTGTCGGGGTCGAGCGCGCACTGGCTGCGGTCGAGCGACGGCTTCGTATCCGCGACGGCGGTGTCGGTCGGCCTCGTGTCAGCAATGGCAGTATCGACCGCGGCAGCATCGGCCGGACGCGTGTCGGGCGTACTGCTCTCGGTCGCAGCGTCGCCTGACCCCACGTCCGAGCTGGCATCGGTCGGGGAGCATACCCCGCCGTCGCACGGGTCCTCGAGCGCGCCCTCGGCGGAGCTGCACCCCGCGAGCACCACCGAGGCGCCCACTGAGACCAGCCAGCGCATGGCTACCGCACGTCGTGCACGCGAACGACGTTCGTCGTGCCCTTCACGTTCAGCGGTCCGCCGTAGACGAGCACCACGCGGTCGCCCGGGGACGCGAGGCCGTTCGAGATCAGGTACGCAGTCGCCAGGTTGAGCACCTCCTCCTCGCTCGTGGCGGTGCCGCCGAGCGTGCGCGGGACCACACCCCACACGAGCGCGAGCCGACGGCGCGTCGTCTCGATGGGCGAGAACGCGATGATCGGCACCGGCGGTCGTCCCTTCGAGACGAGGCGGGCGGTGTCGCCGGAGTGGGTGAAGCACACGATGAGGCGCGCTTTCACCTCGATGGCGATGTCGCATGCGTTGCGCGCGATGCTCTCGGCGACGCTCGTCTTGCCGACCTCGAGTCGATCGACGGGCGGCGTGAAGTACGGCGAGCCCTCGGCCATCTGGACGATGCGCGCCATCATCGACGCCGCGAGCGCCGGATGATCGCCGCTCGCGGTCTCCCCCGAGAGCATGACCGCGTCGGTGCCGTCGAAGACCGCGGTCGCGACGTCGCTCGCCTCGGCGCGCGTCGGCCGGGTGCTCTTGACCATGCTGTGCAGCATCTCGGTCGCGACGATGACGGGTCTCCGGTGACGGCGCGCGACGGCGAGGATGCGCTTCTGGAGGACCGGCACCTGCTCGGGTGCCATCTCCACCGCGAGATCGCCGCGGGCGACCATGACGGCGTCGGAGGCGCGCACGATCGCGTCCAGGTCTTCGATCGCGGACGGCGTCTCGATCTTCGCGACGATCGGCGTCGGCCGACCGAACGCTTCGCAGATCTCCCGCAGCTGATCGACGTCCTTCCCCGAGCGCACGAACGACAGACCGACGTAGTCGACCCCCTGCGAGAGGCCGAACTCGAGATCGATCTTGTCCTTGTCGGTGAGTGATTCGATGCGGAGGCGACGGCTCGGGAGGAACACGCCGGCCTTGCTCTGCACGCGGCCGCCCTGCTCGACGAACGTGCGCACGCGCGCGATGCCGTCCTCGGTGACGATCGCGTCGACGCGGAACATGACCCGGCCGTCGTCGACGAGGATGCGGTCGCCGACCGCTACGTCCTCGGCGAGGCCCGAGTAGCCGATCGGGATCACGTTCGGGATCGGCTCCGTCTCCCCTTCGACGAGATCGACCGTCGCGCCGGCCTGGGCCATGAAGGCACCGGCGGCCATGCGTCCCGCCCGGATCTTCGGGCCGCAGAGATCCTGGAGGATCGCGATCGGCCGCCGGTTCCGCTCACTGGCCGCGCGGATGTTGCGCACGCGGACCGCGTGCTCCTCGTGGGTGCCGTGCGAGAAGTTGAGGCGCGCCACGTCCATGCCCGCTGCGCACAGCGCATCGAGCATCTCGGGGCTCTCGGAGGCCGGGCCGATCGTGCAGACGATCTTCGCGCGACGAATCGCTGCGGCTCGGGGAGGCAACGCGGATTGGAACTCCATGCGAGGTCATCCTATCGGAACCACCCCTCGTCCGGATCGACAGCCTTCTTCGGAAACCGAACCGGTACCGGCTATGCTCCGGGACGCTCTCGCTCCGTTCTTTCGCTTCGTTCTTCCAGGCCAGCCGTCCGCATGCGCGTCGTCGACGTTCCCCCCTGGCTGCTGCGCGGTTTCGCGGTCGCGTTCGGGCTCTGCATCGGCTCCTTCCTGAACGTCGTGATCGCGCGCATGCCGCGCGGCGAGAGCCTCTCGCACCCTCCGTCGCACTGCGTCTGCGGCACGCCCATCGCACCACGCGACAACATCCCCGTGCTCGCGTGGGTCCTGCTCCGCGGACGCGCGCGCTGCTGTGGCGCGACGATCTCGATCCGCTATCCGCTGGTGGAGGCGATCGGTGGCGTCGTCGCGTGGGCCGCGGTCGAGGCGTTCGTGCTCTCGACGCCGCTCGTGCCGCTGCACATGGCGGCCGCGCTCGCGCTCGCCGAGCTCACGCTCGTCTATGGCTTGATCGCCGCGGCGTTCATCGACCTCGATCACATGTACCTCCCCGATCCGATCACGATCGGCGGCACCGTCTTCGCGTTCGCGACGACCGGGCTGCGGCCCGAGATCACCGTGGCCGACAGCGCCATCGGGCTCTGTGCGGGCTTCTTCGGGATCTATCTGCCGTTCATCGCGCTCTACCGTGTGCTCCGCGGGAAGCAGGGCATGGGGATGGGGGACGCGAAGCTGCAGGCGCTCGTCGGCGCGTGGTTCGGCTGGCCCGGCGTGCTCTTCACCCTCTTCGCAGGCTCGCTGCAAGGCACAGTCGCCGCGCTGATCGTGTACGCGCGCCACGGGAAGATCGCCGAGCCCGAGGCCGTCACCGAAGAGCGCGAGGCAGCGCTCGCTGCGGGGGAACCGCTGGATCCGGAGTCGGATCCCGTGGCGCTCGCCCCGGAGCCCGGCCTCGGCGGAGCGCGCATCGCGTTCGGGCCGTTCCTCATCCTCGCAGCGCTCGAGTACTGGCTGTTCGGGAAGACCTTCTTGGTGAAATGGTTCGCGTGGATCGCGAGCGAGTGAGGACGCCCCTGAGCGCGAGCGGCAAGGCAGCGCGCGAGCGGGAAGGTGGCGCGCGACGAGACGCGTCGCGCATCATCTGTCACGGCGCCGATGCGTCGTGCTCTCGCCGTGATCATCCCCTTCGCGACCGCTGCGGTCGCTTTCGCTTCCGCGAGCGCCTGCGGCCGAGCGCGCGTCGCAGAGCCCGATTACGGCGAGCACCCGCCGCAGGCGTCCGAGGCCGCGTGCATCCCCTTCCCTCCTCCCGCGGCGAAACCCGAGGAGCCGGGCGAGCCCCCTCCAGGCAAGGCCGTCTGGATCGACGGAGAGTGGTTGTGGAGGAGCCGCGGCGGGCAACCGGGGTCGGTCGCCGGCAAGTGGGAGTGGAAGCCCGGCGGATGGGTCGATCCGCCCGCAGACGGGAAGTACGCGCGGGCGGCGCTCGTGCGGATGCCCAACGGAGCGCTCGCGTACTACCCGCCGCACTGGCACCTGCCCGATCACTACAAGCGCCCGAAGATCGGGGACGCGGCTGCGCCTGTCGCGTCGAACGGCGTGCTCCTCGACTGCCCCGATCCGCCGAAGCACGAGATCACCGGCGCACCGAAGCCGCTGACCGACGCGGGTCCCGAGGTGCACGTCGGACCGGCCGCGGTCTACGGGAGCGAGACCGGCAGCTCGAGCGCGCCGCCCGTCATCGTCGTCGACGCGATCGTGCCGACGGACGCAAAGGCGCCCCCGATGTTGATCGCGCCGCCGCCCTGATCAGGCGGCTTCGCGCACTTCGGCGAGGATCGCGCGGACCGTCTCGCTGTCCTGCACGGCGCGCAGCACGGGCAGGAGCTCGCCCCGCACGCCGGAGACCTTCTCGCCGAACGCGCCGGCGAGCGCGTGCGCGTGCGCGTTCTTGCCGCCGACCACGAGGAAGAGATCGTGGAGTCCGCTCTCCTGGGGAGCATCGATGACGTCGACGATGCGATCGCGATCGAGGTGCAGCTCCTGCGAGCCGCGCTGGATGAGCACGCGACGATCCGTCACGACGTAGCGCGTGGCCAGCTTCAAGCGGCCGGGGCGCACGAGCGCGTAGTAGCCGGTCACGATGCTCGTCACCAACACCGCCGCGACCGAGATGGCGACCGCGAAGGCCATCGCACCGAAGGGCGCGGAGATGGGACGGAGCCCGCCGCGCAGGAGGATCTGGAGCCCGTGCACGCCGCCGAGCAGTGCGCGAACCGTGCTGATCAGCGCGACGAGCGAGATCCCGAGCGTGAGGAAGCGGTACATGTCCCAGCGCAGCGTCTGCGGCTGAGCCGTCCACAACACGCGCTCGTTCGCGTCGAGGCGCTGACCGAGCGGACGCGCGCCGTCGCCGAGGACCGACGTCGCATCGACGCCGCGGATGGCGGCCCACACCGCGTCCGGCGCCTCGAGATCGGGGAGCGTGATCGAGAGCGTCCGCCGCAGCGCGCCGGTCGGCACGGCACGCACGAGCTCGAGATCGCCGACGCCGGCGACCTTCGGGTGCCAGTGGATGCGCGCGAACGAGATGGCGCGGCGGTCGATCGAACGTCGGAGCCGGCCACGACGCCAGATGACGTGGCGGCTGGTGAGCACGACTTCGATGTCGCGGCGCCACCATCCGGGGCCGAAGTAGGCAGCGATGGCGATGACGGCGAACCAGGCGGCGATGAAGAGCATCCCGCCGATGGCCACGTGCAGCGCGCGCCCTGCGGCGATGGCGAAACAGGTGGTCACGACCGAGAGCGCCGCGAGCATTCCAGCCGCAATCCGCGACGAGGGGGGCGGCGGAACGGGACGGGCCCTGAAAACACGGCCGACGGCGTCGCCGTAAAGGGAGTCGCGACGGCGCATGCCCGGGGCCGACGGTCGGCTACCCGAGTCTTCTGCGTCGCTGCGGGGCATGTTCGTCTGAAAATTGTTGCGTTCGGCGTGCCAACTGTCCAGGGCGCTCCCGTCGACGTCCGTCCACCCGTACGTGCGCGGTCGGGACAGCAGAGCCACTGCGATCAGACCTGGGGCGCGCGGCACGGACGCGCGCGGCGCGTCACTCGTCACCGCTCGAGACAGGGCGCAAGCCGCGCGAGCCTCAAGCCCGCGACGGAGGTGGCGTCTTTCCGAGCTTCGTCATGACCTGCTTGAGATCCGACCACACCTCCCGCTTCGCCGCGGGCGTGCGCAGGAGATAGGCCGGATGGAACGTCGGCATGACGGGGATCTGTCCGCGATAGAGGCGCCACGTCCCGCGCAGCTTCGTGATGCCGGTGATGCCGAGGAGACCTTCGACGGCGGTGGCCCCGAGCGCGACGATCACCTTCGGCTGCACGAGCGCGATCTGCTCGTGCAGAAAGCCGACGCACGCCGCGATCTCGTTCGGCTCGGGTTTGCGGTTGTCCGGCGGTCGGCTCTTCACGACGTTCGCGATGTAGACGTCCTCCGGGCGATACCCCATCGCCTCGATCATCTTGTCGAGCAGCTGGCCGGCTGTGCCGACGAACGGCACGCCTTGCGCGTCTTCCTCGGCGCCGGGGCCTTCGCCGACGAACATCAGCTCCGCCGACGGCGTGCCGCGCGCGAAGACGGTGTTCGTGCGCGAGGCGTGGAGCGGGCAGCGCGTGCAGGTCTGGACGACTTGTTCGATCTGCGCGAGGCGGAGGCGACGCGCTTCGGCGTCGACGGGGGACGCGGTCGCGGGCTGTGCGCGCATGAGGGCGGGCGACTGCGGGAGGGAAGGCGTAGGCGTAGGCGTAGGCGTAGGCGTACGCGAAGGGGAAGGGGAAGGCGAAGGCGTACGCGAAGGGGAAGGCGAAGGCGAAGGCGAAGGCGAAGGCGAAGGCGAGTGTGGGCGTTGGGGGGGGCGGTCGGCGGCGGGCAGCCATGCGCCGCGTGCCTCGGTCGGGAGCTCGCTCGCGCCGGAGTCCTCGAGGGTCTCGAGGAGCGCGCGCGTCGCCGAGACGAGGAAGGACAGCTCGTCGCGCGGATCCTCGTTGGCTTCGCCCGTCACGTCGTCCTCCGGAACGAGTCCGTCATCGCGCTCGCGGCGAGTGCGCGCGCGCGGTCGAACATCAGAGGCGGATGTCGATGTAGACGCCGGCCTTGAGCTCGTCGAGCCAGATCTTGATCTGCTTCTGCAGCATCTCGTCGCGCACGCGGGCGAGGACGATGTTCTGCACTTCTTCGTAGTCGGGGAGCTGCGACTTCTGACGCTCGGTGACCTTGAAGATCAGGATGCGGCCGCCGCTCACGATCGGCTCGGTGACGCCGCCCTCCGGCTGACGGAGGATCGCGTCGTCGATGCCCTTGCCGAAGGCCGACGCCGTCTTGTAGCCGAGGTCGCCCCACTTGATCGCGGAGGCGTCGATGCTGTTCTGCTTCGCGAGGATTCCGAAGTCGGTCCCCTTCACGCGCGCCTGCTTCACGAGCTTGTCGGCGAGCTGGCGGACGGGCTTGCTGTCGATCCCCTCCGGCAGCGCGAGCGCGATCATCGAGACGCGGAAGTTCTGCTGTTTCCGCTCCGTCATCTGCAGCTTGAGAAAGTACTCGCGCGCGTCGTCCTCGGTCGGGCGGACGCGGCTCCGCACGCGCGTCTCGAGCATCTTCCCGAACAGGAGCTCGCGGCGGACCTCTTCGCGGTAGTCCGCCTCGGACAAGCCTTGCTTCGCGGCCTCCGCGAGGAGCTCGGCCACGGGCACCTTGAGGTCTGCCGCCTTGAGACGGATCGCGTCGTCGACCTCTTTCGTCGAGACCGTGACGTTGAGCTTGTCGGCGGAGATCGAGACGACGCGCTCGTCGACGAGCTTCTGCAGCAACTCCTTGTACATCTCGGCCTCGGCCACCTTCTGCTGGGGCACCGGCACGCTCTGGTAGATCTTCAGGAGGTAGGGGCGCGCGCGCTGGCGCAGCTCGGTCAACAGGATCGGCTGCTCGCCGACGACCGCGACGATGCGCTCGACGATCGCCGCGCGTGCGGGGCGAATCGTGCCGACCGCCGCCGCACAGACCACCACCGCGAGCGACGTGGCGATCACGTGAGGGGCTGCGAAGGCGAAGCGTGCCCTCCTGTGCATGCGCGCCGGGATAGCAGGGAGCCGGCGCGGCGTCGATTCCATGCCGCGTTCCAGACCCTGCAGGGCGCTTCCCTCCGGGCCGTACCCGTGCTGCCGTGTGCTCCCGATGGCGCAGCCGATCCTCCTCAATCCCGGTCCGGTCAACGTCTCTCCCGCGGTGAAGGCAGCGATGGCCGGCGAGGACTGGTGCCATCGCGAGCCCGAGTTCTTCGTCCTCCAGGACCACGTGCGCGCGAGCATCGTCCGCGCCCTCGGGCTCCATCTCCCCGAGGAGGCGAAGACCTGGGCCGCGATCCTCATGACCGGCAGCGGCACCTGCGCGGTCGAGGCGATGATCTCGTCGCTCGTCCCCGCGGGCGGCGCGTTGATCGTCGTGTCGAACGGCGTCTACGGCGATCGCATCGCGAAGATCGCGCGCGCCCACGGCATCGCCGTGACCGAAGTGCTGAGCGATCCGTCCGAGGCCCCCGACCTCGCGGCCGTCGAGCGCGCCATCGTCGAGGCCCGCGCCCAGGGAGCTCGGCCGGCGGCGCTCGCCGCGGTGCACCACGAGACGACCACGGGGCTGATCAACCCCGTCCCCGCGCTCGGCGCGCTCGCGAAGAAGCACGGGCTCGTGTTCCTCCTCGACGCAGTCTCGAGCCTCGCCGGCGAGGCGATCGATCTCGAAGCCGCACACGTCGACGCCGCCGCGTGCACCGCGAACAAGTGCTTCGAGGGGCTGCCGGGGATCTGCTTCGTGGTGACGCGTCGGAGCGCAGTCGAGCTCGTCGCGAAGGATCCGCCGCGCTCGCTCTACTTCCATCTGCCGAACTATCTGCAGAAGCAGGACGAGCGCGACACGCCGTTCACGCCCGCAGTGCAGGTGCTGATGGCGCTCGGAGTCGCGACCGACGCGCTCGTCGCGGAGACCGTCGCGAAGCGCCTCGAACGCTACCGCGGCTACTCGAAGATCGTGCGCGACGGCGTCGAGAAGCTCGGCCTGCGGCTGTGGCTCCCCGCGGAGCTCCGCTCGAACACCATCACCACCATCGCGATGCCCAAGGGCCGCACGTACGAAGAGCTGCACGACCTCATGCGCGCCGAAGGGTTCGTCATCTACGCTGGCCAGGGAGATCTGCGCAGCAAGGCCTTCCGCATCGCGAACATGGGTCAGCTCCCCGAGCGGGAGCTCGAGCGAGCGGTGAGCGTGCTCGCGAAGATCGTGGGCTGACGCTCAGTCGTCCTTCGACATGAAGGGCACGACGAGCGCGGCGCACGCGGCGGCGATCACGAGCCAGAGGCCGAAGCCCGTGGTCGCGAAGAAGGTCTGCACCGTCTTGACGACGCCGTAGCCGACGAGGCCGAGGCCGCCGAGCGCCGAGACGACGCGCGCGTGCTTCGAGCCGCCGAGGGCGAGGAGCGCCATCAGGGCGCCGCCGGCGGGGACGAGCATGAGCCAGGAGAAGAACCCCTGCCCTGCTTGGCTGATGCGCAGGCCGGAGACCGACGGTCCCCAGCCGATGTCGACCCACGGGAGGAAGAACCCGACGACGAGCGCGACACCGACGATGGCGATCCAGTGGCGTCCCGACTTCGCGTTCATGGTCCTCACCCCTTTACGAGCCAGTCGTCGCGCGCAAGCCCCGCGCGTTCCGTCGACGGGAGGATACGCGCGAACCCTCGGAGATCCGAGAGCGCTCGCAGCGGCTTTGATTCTCAGGGTTTCGCGACCGGGCGGACGCGGGTCCACTCGCGGTATTTGCGGTTCACGTAGGCGAAGCGCTCCTTCGCGGTCGGGTAGCGCGCCTTGAACCAGCGCACGAGCTCGAGGAGATCTTCGTCCTCCTCGCGCGTGCGCGGGATCGCTGCGCGTTCGGCGAGCTCGTCGGCCGTGAGCGCGCGCTCGTACTTCACGGCGATCGCGGGGTGCAGACGCTGCCTCGGAATCATGGCTTCTGCTCCTCGCTCCTGAGGAGCGCCTCGAGCGCGTCGATGTCGTCGACGTCCTTTCGACGCATCGACCACTTCTTGGTGAGGATCAGGTCCGGCAGGCTCGGCACCCACACGACCAGATCGTCACCGAAAGGGACTGCGCGGCGACGAGCCCACGCGTCGTCGAAGCGCAGCGGTACGCCGTCCTTCGTCGACGCCTGCTTCGCCACGAGCACGTCGACGTGCTCGTCCCCTTCGAGCACGTAGCGACCGACCTTCCGCGCCTCTGCGGGTGCGCGGTTCGGCGCGAGCCCGCAGTCGCGGACGGCATCATTCAGCTTGGCGGCGTCGTCTCCGTCGATCCAGAGATCGTAGTCCGCGGTCAGCACGGGAATCCCGAGCGCGACGAGCGCACGTCGTCCGATGAGGAGCCAGCGCGCGCCCGATCCCTGTAGCGCGCGGAAGAGCGCCTCCTCGTCGAGCTCCGCGGATTCCACCGGGGCATTGTACCCCGCATCGGACCGCGCACGCTCAGCGCGGCGACACACACGCGAGTCGTCCGGGGGACGCGAGTGAATGCCTGGAGCGCGACGACCCCACCTCGGGCATAGTGCCGCCATGGCCGACCGCATCGATCTCCTCGGAAGAAACGACGAGCGCGAGCGGCTCCTCGGGACGGTTCTCGACGCGGCGCGGAAGTCGGATCTGACGGAATTCATCGGGCGCGCCGCGGACACGACGGGATATCCCATCGCGCTCATCGTGTTGATGGGGAAGCGCTCGCAGTTCTTCGTCGCCTCCACCGGCCTCCCTGCCGAGCTACAGCTGATCGGGGGCGCGGATCGATCGGTCTCGCTGTGTCAGCGTATCGTCCGGGACAACGAGGCCTTCGAATGGGAGGACGCGTCGCTCGACGACAGCGCACCGCAGGGCATGGTGAGCGCGTATGGAATCCGAGCGTATTTCGGCGCGCCGCTCATGATCCACGACGTCGTGATGGGATCGCTGTGCGTCGTCGACACGTCGCCGCGAACCCTACCGGAAGGCCAGCGCCGGGAGATCGAAGCGCTCGCTCACGAGGTCTCCCGACGTCTCGAGCGTGACACTTCTGCACTGCTGCGCGCCCGAGTCTGGGAGGCGGAAGTCGATGCGGTGGAGCCGATCTTCGGCGAGCTGCGAAGCCTCCTCATCCCGCTCAGCCTTGGCGTCAGCGAGGCCGTGGTCAGCAACGCGGAGCTCCAGGTAGCCTTGCGCGTGCTCCGAATGCCCGATTCGGCCGGGCGGACGCGGGCGGAGTCCGTCCTGCAGGATACGCTGCGCGCGGGCGACGACCTCGATGCGATCCTCGCAGAGCTCGGTCCGACGCCGGATCATCTGGTCCGTTCGATCAGGGCTCTCGAGTCACTCTTCCATCGGAACGCCCAACGAAAACCCATCGCGCTCTGCGTCTCCCACGCCGAGGCGATCGCCGAGCATCTCACGAAGCTCGTGGGCGGTGTGCGCGTCGAGCTGCTCTCGTCCCCCGACGCCCACGCTGTCGCGCGGACGTTGGTGCCTGCCATCGCCCTGCTGCTCGGGGTCGGTGCACGGCGGTTGTTGGAGCGGAGCGCCTTGAGCGGATTGGAGGTTCGGACGCACGACTCCCCGAACGGCGTGACGATCGAGATCGCAGCTCCTGGCTGGGCCGGCGAAGACGTCGCGTCCTGCGTGAGCCACGCCGTTCCCCTCCTCACGCATGAGCCTTCGCTCAGCGTCTCCGCTGCACGCGGTCGCATCGAGCTGAAGGCCCAGCTCTCCTGAGGTCGTCGGAACATTCAGCGACGCCGGCGTGTCACCTTGCGGACGACGCCGACGAACGCGAGCAGCGAGAGGCCGAGGAGCGGGGCGCGGAGCGGCGTGCCTCCCTCGGCGACGGTGCAGGCGGCAGGGCGCCCCTCGAGACCGCCCGCGGGCGCTTCGAGCGTGGGGTCCTCGTCGACCACGTCGAACGAGGCCGGCGTCACCGACGACACCCCGTAGGTGCAGAGGCCTGCGGTGTTCGCCCACTTGGCGGTCGCGTATCGCGTGCCGATCGTCGACTGATCGAGGTCGGCTTCGAGGACGAGGTCTTGATCGAGGTGACGAACGGGGACGTCGGCGCGGAGCCGCGTCACGCGCCGTTCCTGTCGCGTGCCGAACGCGATCTGCACGTCGTTCGCGTCCTTCGGGAAGCTCGGGAGCGAGCTGGTGTCGGCGCCGGTGTCGGCCGGAACGCTCGGCGCGTCGCTCACGGCTGGCGCATCGCTCAAGGCTGGCGAGTCGCTCGCGCCGTCCCCGTCGGCTGCGTCGTCGACCGCGGAATCGCCGACGGCAGAGTCGGTGCTCGCCGCGTCCCCGTCGGACTTCGCGCTGTCCACGGTCGGCGTCGCGGCGTCCGGCGCGGTCGGACCGGCGTCGACGGTGTCGTCGTCCTTGGTCGGGAGCGAGGAACCGACGATGTCGATGCTCGACTCCATCGCGAACGCGCGGCTGTCGAGCGCCTTGGCCTTCTGGTCGCGGAGCTCCGTGAAGGTGCTGCGCGACTGCTTGAAGTCCCACGTCAGCTCCTCGGGCGTGATCTGGAAGTTGCCGAAGTTCTTCGCGCGCCAGCGACCGTCGCCGATGACGAAGAGCTTGATGCCGACCGACGACGCGACGCCGGCCTTCACGAGCCGCAAGGGGAACGACACGCCGAGCCCCTTCCAGCTCACGCGGATCGGCTTCATCGCGTGGACGCCGACGTTCGGCCGCAGGCGCACGACGAGGAACCCGAACCCCTCCTTCACGTACTCGCCGAGGATCGGCTCGATGTCGGCGGGGATGGCGAACTTGTTTTTACGGAGCCACGTCACGATCGACTCGGTGCCGTCGCCGCGGATCTGCACCGTCTCGTAGGGGCCGACCGCGCTCCGGTGGGAGACAGTCACGCCTTCGTCGGGGATGCCGACGTCCTCTGCGTTGGCCGAGGCGCCGGCGTCTTCGGAGAAGCTACTGGGGGACAACGACGCTTCATCGCTCGACGACGCCCCGCAGCCACACCCGAAGTCGCCCGAGCTCGACGATCCACCGAAACCGCCTCCGCCACCGCCGGGCATCGGCGCGGGATTGGCCTGCGGCGGCGGGTTGCAGAACACACGTGGTCCGATCACCTGCGGGGTCGTGCGCTCGTCGAGGGCGTCGATGAACGCGTCGCTGCCGACGCCGACGAGGACGTCGCCGCGGATCGGCAGCACCCAGACGAACTCGTCGGGCTCGCCTGCGTACTCGACCTGATCCCACAACGTGGTCGCCTGCGTCGTGAGCGCGACGACGATCCGATGATCGGTCACGACCGTCGGCGTCTGGACGGTCGACGCATCGGCCTCCGACGGAGGGGGCGGCTCCGGGACGAGACAACCGCCGCACGCCGCGGCGTCGCGGACCCAGGCCGTCACGGGGAGCAACATCAAGACGAGGGCGAGGCGGCCGGCTGTCGTGCGAAGCATGGAGTCGCGCGAGAGCAAGGAGCGCGCCTCGCGGACAATCCGCAGAATCGACGAAGGACAAAGCGGAGGCGCAGCTCGCTGTGACCCCCCGGTCACGCTCGATGGCACAGCTTGGTCAGTGCCCCTCCGACCCGACGACCCGCGTCATCCAGGGTTCCGCGCTCCCGGAGACGTCTCCGATTGACCGCGCGATGCGCACGCCGTTCCATCGGCTCGCCATGAGCACGAGCACCCTTCCGCCGCCCGCAGACCTCCGCGCCATCCCGCTCTTCTCGCGCATGACCGATGCCCACGTGAAAGAGCTCGACGCCGTGTTCGAGCGGAAGACGCTGAAAGAAGGCGACGTGCTCTTCCGCGCCGGCGATCCTGCGACGCACCTCACGATCCTGGTCCGCGGCGAGGTCGCGCTCTACGAGGGCGACGAGACGGAGCCCAAGTTCCGCCTCTCCCCCCCGGCCCCCATCGGCGAGCTCGGTGCGATCACCAACGTCGCGCACAACGTCAAGGCCGTCGCGACGCAGGTCTCCGAGGTCGTGCGCGCGGCGGTCCCCAAGCTGATGGAGTTCTTCGAGCGCCGCGGCGACGTGGCATTCCCGTTCTACCACTCGCTCCTCACCATCGTGTCGGACAAGGTCCGTCGCGACGAGCACCGGCTCGACGAGATGCGCGCGAACATCATCCGCACGCAGAAGACGATGAAGAAGCTCCGCGACCTCGTCCTCGAGAGCCCCGAGACCGAGCTCTCCGAGCAGCTCGCGTCGCACCTCGACGAGCTCATCGAGCACAACCGGCGCGGCCACTACCGCGTCGAGCCGCCGAAGTCGTTCGAAGCGAGCGTCCGTCTCGACGACGGTCGCAAGGCCGCCGTCCGCGAGATCAGCGAGGATCAGCTCTTCTTCGCCGCCGCGGTCGGGACGCCCGGCAAGGCGTGGAGCGGGGTCCTCTGCCTGCCCGGCGCCGAGATCCCGATCAGCGGCACCGTCGAGAAGAGCGGTGACGCGCGGACGCTCGTGAAGCTCGATCTCCTGGTCGACGACTACAAGCGCGCGCTCGTCGACTATCTCACGCGCGTGCAAATGCTCGACTTCGTGGTGTGAGGGACTTCGACCGAAAGGCGAGCGGCTGCCTCTGGGGGTTCTTCGTCGTCCTCGGCGTCGGGCTCTCGACGCCGTTCGCCGTCCTCGCGTTCGTCACACGCAAGCGCGACGAGCGGGTGGTCTCGGCCATCATGGCGCTCGGTCTCGGTCCGCTCGCGATGCTGATCGGCCTCGCCGCGATGGCGCTCGTGCTCTCGCGCCACAAGGACGAGCGCATCCTTGCGATGCTCGCTGACCTGCAGCCGCGGCTCTTTTCTGGACGCGGCACGATCGTGAAGCCGACCCTCGGGCGCCCTCTGATCCAGCCGCGTCTGATCACCGAGAGCCCGGGCGGCCGAGAGATCGAGGTGCGCTGCGTCCCCATGTCGCGACAGCAGGCCGCGCTGAACGGCGGGAGCTGGCACGTGATCGTCCTCGTCGAGGCCCCCGCGGAGTTCCGCTTCGGGATCCTGACGAAGCGAAGGTTCGTGACCTTCCGCGCGAGCATCGCCGGGATGAACGTCGCAGATCTCGGCACGCCCGGATGGGACGAAGACGTCGTGGTGGCGAGCGACGACGTTCCGCGCGCGCTCGGCGTGTTGCGCGATTCCGCGGTGCTCGCGCACTGCACGCGGATCTTCCAGGCGAATCGCGCACCGTCGAAGCTGCAGCTGTCACCCGCGACCCCGCTCTCGCCGCTCGGCGCGGTGTACGAAGCGGTGCTGCTGGAGACGACGGACGAGCGCGCGCTCGGGGACATCGTCGAAGGGATGGTCGCCCTCGCCGATCGGCTACGCGAGCTCGGTGTCGCGCGCTGAGGTCTGGATGAGCGAGCCGACGAAGCGCGCTCGGAGATAGAAGCCGCGCGGCACCGTCGAGACGACGTCTCCGTCGCGGTCGTACGCGATCGTCCGCACGCTGCCGTCCTTGGCCTTCGGGCGCACCTGCAGCACGACGCCGTCACGCGCGGTCAGCTCCTCGATGCGGCCGGCGCCGATGGTGCCCATCAGCTCCTCGAAGTCCGCGCGGAGCAACGCATCTTCGTCGAGGGTGGGCTTCCAGAAGACCGGGCGCGCGATCGTCGTCTCGTCCACGACGGGCACGAACAACACGTGCGAGAGCTTCGCGCGCGCCCAAGACGTGGCCCACTCCGCGCGGTCGGCGTCGTCGAGCGAGATGCGGCAGACGTAGGTCGACTCGCGCGGCTTCAGCTCGCCCGACGGCGCGCGCACGACGGGGACGGTCTTCAGCTCCACCGCGAGGTGCGGGAAATCGTGCACGGCGGAGGAGCCCCCGGTCGCCCCGAGCGCACGCTCGACGAGCGCGCCGACCTTCCCCTTGGTGTGCACGTTGACCTTCGGTGCGACGGTGCCGAGCGTCCGCGCGACGTCGTCGAGCGTGAGCCCTTCGAGCGCTCCCGCGCGGAGCCGCAGCTCGTCGAGATCGCGCGGGCTCGTCAGCGGGTTCGTCATGACGACGTCTTCCCGAGGAAGCCGAGCCAACGTGGCAACACGGCGACCGCCCACCGCCGGTCGTCGATGCGAACGACGCGATGACGGCCGAGCAGCGTGCTGATCGCGACCTGCTCTCCTTCCTCGACCGCGACGAGCTCCGCGGCCTGCTCGGGCGCGCGCGCGAGGACGACCGTCGATCCACGGGCGCTCCGCGCGAGGAAGGGGACGAGCGCGCGCACGTGGTCCCCGAACACGTCGCGGTCGGCGATGCCGTCGACGAGGAACACCTGCCGCGCGAAATCGCGCGCGAGCTCGTCGCGGCGGCGCGGGGTCGAGGTCGCCCAGAGGAGGACCACGACGGCCGAGCCGAGGACGATCGCCGTCCAGCCGGAAGCCGTCATCGACCTCGTGAAATAGCACGCTACGCTGGTCTCCCGATGCGTTTCGTTCGTCTCCTGGGGGCCTCTGCGCTCTCCGCCGTCGTCCTCTCCGCGGTCACCCCGGCGAACGCCTTCGTCCCGCCCCGCTGGAGCTTCGCGCGCACCCGCGGCAAGGCCTCGCTGCTCGGGAAGTGGCGGGTGCTCTCCGCGAAGAAGAAGAACCTGCAGAAGCTCCCGATCGACGTGACGCTGGAGTTCACGGCGACGACCTTCAACCTCTCCGCCGGCCCGAGCGTGGGCATCGGCGGCAAGTACGAGATCGTCGACCAAGAGGGGGACATGTTGACCGTCGCGATCGACGAGCCCGCGATGAAGCGCGAGCTCGACGTCCTCATCGAAGGCCCCGACGCGATGACCGTGTACCTGAAGAACGACGACGGCTCCGACGAAGAAGCGCTGCGGCTCGAGCGCCTGCACTGACGGGGTGCTTTTTCGGACGCTCGCGAACGCGGCGCGTCGACCGGCGCGCGTTCAGAATGGATCGGAGCCCGCTGCGTCGACCGCATGCCAGAGCTCCATGAACTTGTCGCGAACCCAGGGATCGAGGTCGTCGGCCATCGTGCGTGGAAGGCTGGCCGCCCGAATCAGCTCCTGTACGTCTGCCAAATCCTTCAGACGATGCGGTGCGACCATCCCCGAAGCCAACTTCAGCTCGATCCATCGCTCGACCGGTAGGAGCGCGAAGGGCTCGCCGCGGATCGCAGTCGTCGCCGGATCGGGAAACGCGATCGGTTTCGGTTTGTCGTCGCCCGGGAACCTCCCGGTGGTCAGCACGTCGATGTGGACGTTGTGCTCGGTGTCGAGAAGCTTGCCGGTCCCCGGGACGCGTTCGGCATAACCCCGTCCGAGCCAACGACGCTTGAAGGCCTGGAGATCTTCCTCCCGAAGGATCAGGTCTACGTCGACCGTGACGCGCTTGTGTCCGTACTCGTTCAGCGCGAGCGCGCCGATGATCGCGTACGGCACCTGCTCCGCCTCGAGGATCGACACCAACTTTCGCAGTGCCTTCTGCGCGTCGGCCTCTCCCACGAAGAACCTCCAACAGTCATCGACGTTTCTTGCGAGGCGAGCCGAATCCGCCGGCGAGCGAGAGCCTGCTCCCCATCCATCGACCGGACGCGACGTCACCGTCGGAGCCTAGCGCCGCGGGCGTTCGCACGCGACCGTTGCGGACGTGGTCTAGAATCCCCTCATGAGCGACGAGACGAGGACGGTCCTCCGCCGATCGCTTCCGCCGTCGGAGGCCGACCAGGCGGCGTTCGTGGTCACGGTCGTCGAGGGGCCGGATCGCGGCGCAGCGGTGCGGCTCGATGGTGCGCACGTCGGTCGACTGCTCGTCGGACAGAGCCCCGCGTGCGAGCTGCGACTCGCCGATCCGCACGTGTCACGCCGGCACCTCGCGCTCGAGCTCTCCGGCGCGCGGGTGCGTATGACCGATCTCGGATCGACCAACGGCACGAGCGTGAACGACGTCCAGGTCGGCGAGGCCTTCCTCCGTGGCGGTGAGGTGGTGCACATCGGCGAGACGTCGATCCGCATCGATCAGGCGAGCGCCGCGCCGACCTCGCTCACGCCGGCGATGCGCTTCGGTCGCGTCGTCGGCGCGAGCCCCGAGATGCGGCGCATCTACCCGCTGCTCGAGAAGATCGCGCAGAGCCACGTCCCCTGCGTCATCGAGGGGGAGACGGGCACCGGCAAGGAGCTGCTCGCAGAGGCGCTGCACGAAGCGGGGCCGCGCGCCCAGGGCGCGTTCGTCGTGATCGACTGCACCGCAGTACCCCCGAACCTCGCCGAGTCGACGCTCTTCGGGCACGAGCGCGGCGCGTTCACGGGCGCGGTCGCCACGCGAAAAGGGGTCTTCGAGCTCGCGCACAACGGCACGCTCTTCATCGACGAGATCGGCGATCTCGATCTCGCGCTCCAGCCGAAGC
Source organism: Polyangiales bacterium (assembly GCA_046593995.1). GTDB lineage: Bacteria > Myxococcota_A > Polyangia > Polyangiales > JADJMO01 > JALHOE01. The sequence goes on along the minus strand of JBKJQC010001225.1, from coordinate 9,252 downwards.
TCCTGCGCGCGATCGAGCGCTCCGAGGTGCAGCGCGTCGGCAGCGAGAAGTGGATGAAGGTCAACGTGCGGATCATCGCGGCGACCCGGCGCGATCTCGATCACGAGATCCAAGCGGGCCGCTTCCGCGACGACCTCTTCTACCGGCTCGCCGTCACGCGGGTGGAGCTCCCGCCGCTCCGACGTCGGCAAGGAGACATCGGCGCGCTCGCACGCCATTTCTTCCGTCAGCTCGGCGGCACCGACCGCCCCTTCCCCCCGGATCTCCTGCAGCGCTTCGAGGCCTACGAGTGGCCCGGGAACGTGCGCGAGCTCCACAACACGGTCGCTCGCTACCTCGCGATCGGCGATCAGGGGACGGTCGGCCTCGCGGACGCATCCGGCGCGCACGCTGCGGTCTCGGCGGCGACACCGGAGCCTCCGCCGGAGACCGTCGGGCGCGACACCATCGAGGACGTGCTGGAGAAGGATCTCGCGTTCCCTCGCGCACGCGAGATGCTCGTCGAGGAGTTCGAGCGTCGCTACATCGAGCGCGTCCTCGCGCGCTACGGCGGCAACGTCGGGCGCGCCGCGGCCGCGAGCGGGATCGCCCGCCGGTACTTCCAGATGATCCGGTCTCGCCACACGAAGTAGGGCCCTCGAGGTCACCCGGCGGGCAATGGGGGCTCGGGCGGTGCATACTGCGCGACGATCCGTGCGCACGTTCGGTCGATACGCCCTGCACGACGAGATTGCCTCCGGCGGCATGGGCACGGTGCACCTCGGCCGCTTGGTCGGCGAGGCCGGCTTCGCGCGTCCGGTCGCGATCAAGCGGATGCACCCGCACCTCGCCCGCCAGGAGGCGTTCGTCCGCATGTTCGTCGACGAGGCGCGGCTCGCAGCGCGCGTGCGCCACCCGAACGTGCTGCAGACGCTCGACGTCGCGACGATCCAGGACGCCGAGTCTTCGACCGGGCTCACCGGCGAGAGTGGCGGGGAAGAGCTGTTCGTGGTGATGGAGTACGTCCACGGAGCGCCGCTCTCGTATCTCCTGCAGCAGGTCACTGCGGCAGGGCGCACCGTTCCACTGCGCATCGCCTCGTCGATCGCGAACGGGATGATGCTCGGGCTGCACGCCGCCCACGAGGCGACCGACGAGCAGGGCCACGCGCTCGGGATCGTGCACCGCGACGTCTCGCCGCAGAACGTGCTCGTCGGCGCGGACGGCACGACGCGCGTCCTCGACTTCGGCGTCGCAAAGGCGCGCAATCGGCTGCAGGCGAGCACGGGCTCCGGGATGCTCAAGGGGAAGCTCGGCTACCTCGCGCCGGAGCAGATTCGCGGCGGAGAGGTCACGCGACAGAGCGACGTGTACGCAGCCGCCGTCGTCGTGTGGGAGCTCCTGACCGGACGGCGTCTCTTCCCGGGCGACAACGAAGGACAGGTGCTCGAGCAGATCCTCGTCGGCTGGGTCGATCCGCCGAGCAAGTGGGATCCCTCGATTCCGGAGGAGCTCGATCAGACTCTCCTCCGCGCGCTCGACGGCCAGCCGGAGCGACGCTTCAAGAACGCGCGCGAGCTCGCCATGGCGATCGAGCGCTGCGTCCCGGCGGCGCCCGCGATGGAGGTCGGCGAGTGGGTCGAGCGTATGGCGTTCGAGCTGCTCGAAGCGCGCGCGAAGGTGCTCGCGCGCATGGAGGACACGGGCAAGGTCGAATCGCCGCGCTCCGTACCGGGCGCGGTTTTGCTCGGCGAGGTCGCGCGCGCCGAGGACGCGTCGACGACCTCGACCAAGCGTCCGCGCGGCAAGATCGCGCTCGTCGCGCTGCTGGTGTTCGTCCCGCTGATGGCGCTCGCGTTCGCGATGCGCACGCGCACGGTCTCGGTCGCCGCGAACGAGCAACCCGTTCCTGCACCCTCCGTGAGCGCGTTCGCCACCACCGCCCCGTCCGCGACCATCGAGGAGCTCACACCGATCGGGTCTTCCCCTGTGGCGGCACCGAAGAAGCCCCACACGGTGAAGCCGCACGCGAAGCCGACCACGGCGCCGTCATCCGTTCCGGTCGTGCCCGCGCCCACGACAGCCGGTGCCGCCGCCGACTGCACCCCACCCTGGACGTGGGACGCGCTCGGACGCCGCATCTACAAACGACACTGTCTCCACCTCGCGCCGCCCTGAAGCCCTCGTTCCGCTCTTCGTTCCGGCGCGTGGGGCGACTACGATGTGACCCGTGCGCCTCCGCCCCACGGCGAATTGGGCCTCGTTTGCCGTTGCGCTCACGCTGCTGGGCGGCGACCGCGCGAGCGCAACGCCCAAAGGCGACGCTGATGCATGCGTCGATGCCGCCGAGGAAGGGCAGAAGCTCTCCATCGAGGGGAAGCTCCGCGCCGCCCGCGCGCAGTACCTCGTGTGCGTGAAGGACGTGTGCCCCGCCGTCGTACGGAAGGACTGCGCGCAGTTCCTCGTCGATCTCGAGCGCGCGACACCGACCATCGTGATCGCTGCGCGCGAAGCGGGCGGCGGTGATCTCGTGGATGTCAGGGTGACCGTCGACGGCAAGCCGTTCCTCGCGCGCCTGGTCGGCAAGGCAACGCCGATCGATCCAGGTCCGCACGAGCTGCACCTCGAAGCCGCGGGCATGCACGCGGTGAAGACGACGATCGTCGTGATCGAGGGGGAGCACGGCCGCATCGTCCCCGTGACGATGCAGCCGCTGGTGCCCGTGGACGTGCACGCCGACGCACCCCAGCCGAGCAGCGGCCCAGCCGCCGGGGCATGGATCGCGGCCGGCATCGGCGTCGCGTCGCTCGGCACGTTCGCGTGGCTCGGCCTCTCCGCGCGCGCCGACTACGACGATCTCCGCGCGCGCTGCGGCTCACGCTGTAGCGACGTAGACGTCGATCCCGCGCGGCGAAAGGCGCTCTGGGCCGACGTCGCCCTCGGCGTCGCCGTCGTCTCGATCGGCGTCTCGACCTGGCTCTTCGTCGACCACGCGACACGCAAACCGGTCGAGGTCCGCGCCGCGATCTCACCCCAGTTCATCGGGCTCGTGGGCGCGTTCTAGAGCGCCACCGACGTGGTCGGCTGCCTGTACGTCGGCCGTACCGTCGGCAGCGGACCCACGTCACCCGTGCGGGTGACCGCACGGAGCGTGGCACCTAAGCGTCGGACCCGACGTGTCGTTACCGGAAGTGGGGCTTCCGGAGGATGGACGTCATGGCAGGCACTCGGCTCGCGAAAGGCGGCATCATCGCCGGCAGGTGGGTCCTCGAGCGCGAGCTCGGTCGGGGCGCCATGGGCGAGGTGTGGCTCGCCGTCCACGTGACGCTTCGGCAAACTGTCGCGATCAAGATCCTCGATCGTGGTGCGTTCCCGACCCATCTCGCCGCAGAGGCGCGGTCACGCTTCGACCTCGAGGCACGCGTCGCCGCGAAGCTCGCACGCAAGACTCGTCATGTCGTGCGCGTGATCGACAACGGTCGCGACGGCGACATCGACTATCTCGTGATGGAGCTGCTCGAAGGCCAGAGCCTCGAGGAGCGATTGATCGACGGGCCGCTCCGGCCCTCGCAGGTGATCGACATCGTCCGACAAGCCGCGCGCGGCCTGCACGTCGCGCATGCGGTCGGCGTGATTCATCGCGATGTGAAGCCGGGCAATCTCTTCATCTCGGTCGACGACGACGGCAAGCCGATCGTCAAGCTGCTCGACTTCGGCATCGCGAAGGCGACCGTTCGCGATCCGGACGACGGCCCGCCGTCGTCGCACGCGACCCGCGCCGGCGTGCTCATCGGAACTGCGCAGTACATGAGCCCCGAGCAGGCACGCGGTCTGAGCGTCGACGCGCGCGTCGACGTATGGGCGCTCGCTGCGGTCGCCTACGAGCTCCTGACGGGACGTCCGGCATTCGACGCGGAGAGCGCCATCGAGCTGCTGCTGAAGATCTGCACGACGACCCCGTCCTCGCCGCGCTCGCACCGGCCCTCCCTCCCGCCTGCCGTCGAAGAGGTCTTCGCTCGGGCGTTCGCCCATTCCATCGATGCACGCCATGCAGACGTGCGCTCGTTCGCCGATGCGCTCGCTACGGCTCTGGAGCCGGACATCGCTCTGTGCGTCGCCCCCTCGTCCGGCCGTGACTCGGTGGCCTCGTACGTCGCGACCTCGCCGGCGACGCCGAGCTTCGAGCACGCGTCCCGAGGGGTCGGCCTTCCGCGGTGGGTCTCGGCTCTCGTCCTCGCTGCGATCGCGCTCGTCGGCGTCGGGACGGCGCTGCGGACGCCGATGCCCGCACACGCGCAGACCGAGGCTGCCTGCCCCGCGCGCGAGTCGATCGTGGTTGCGCCGCCGTCCGTCGCGAGCGCCGCGAGCACCTCGACAGCGCCCGTCATGCGGACGGCGCCTTCGGCATCGATCGCGCGACCACGGACCGCGGGCGCAAAGGCAAAGCCGACGACACCAGCGAAGTCTGCGGTGCCGGCGCTGGCCGCGCTTCCCGAGCCGACCGCCGTCCACGCGGAGCCGAAGACCACCGACCCGGTGAGCGCGAACAGGAGCGAGATTTTCTGATCCCGGTACGGTCACTCGTCGTCGCCGGTCGCCGCGTTCGGGGCGTTCACGAGCTTCGACTGCGGCGAGCCTTCCTGACGGAGGAAGATCGAGAGCACGACCATCGAGAGCACGGCGAGGCTCGCGCACGCGTCTCCGATGCCGCCGCTGAGCCGAAGCATCGCGCGAATGCCAGGCGCAGGCGCAGACGATACGAGTGAGCTATCGCTTGCGGCGAACGACGCGTGCGTCGTCGACGACAGGCGACGGCGGAGCCTTCGGGTGCACGGCGCCCTCGATCAGCGCCCGCAAGAGCGTGCGATGACAGCGGGCCGGATCGACGCAGGCCGACGAGCACAGGAGCGTCATCTGCTCGCCCTCTCTGACGCGCTGCGCGAGGCCGTCGATCCAGAATCGCTGCGCCTCCATCTCACGGTGATACCGCGCGACGTACTCGTCCCAGGCGATCGGATCCTGCCCTTTGCCATATGCGGCCGCGTGCAACTCCTTGCTGGGTGCGAGCTGTGGGAGCCAGGCCTCCCACGTCTCGTCCGCGCTCTTCACGCCGCGCGGGCGATAGCGCGTGACGAGCAAGCGCGAGCCATCTCCCTCGGACCCGGGCTCGGCGGGATCGTTCCAGCGCTTGGTCTTCATGCGATGAGAAGCCTACACCCGCCCACGATCGGTTCGCTCATGGGGTGATCGAATCGATCGCACGTTCAGGATCGCGTTCTTCCGATCACCACGACACATCGTCGTGACACCATGAGGATCACTGCGGAAAGCGCTGTCGACTCGACTCGGCATCACCTTCGCACTGGAGTCGAATCGTCATGCGACGCTCACCCCTCACCTCCCTCGCGCCTCACCTCGTCTCGGCGGCTGCCCTCGCGGCGATCACGCTCGGCGCCGGCCATCTCGAAGCGGCGCCGAGCGCTGCCCGGACGCTGACCGAGTACCGCTACTTCCGCGCGTTGATGGTCGACCTGCAGGGTCGCGTCCCGTCGCGCGCGGAGCTCGTGGCGTTCGAAAAGCCCGCGTTCGACGTCGACAAGTTCATCGACACGGCGCTGACGTCGCAGGGGTACGCGAGCCGGGTCCGTCGCTTGTACATGGACCTCCTGCGGCTCGACGTCGGGTCGACGTTCGCGTTCCGGCCGAACGCTTCGGTCCTCCGTCGCCAGACGCTCCAAGGACCCGACGGGAAGAAGATCTACGTCTACTACCGCAACGGGCAGCGCCGCACGCGCGAGGCGACCGACGGCGTGTTCTGCCTGACGAAGGAGGAGACCGGGGTCGCGTGGACGACCAACGGCAACGCGATCGGCACGCCGATCAACACGACGCAGGCCGCGCTCGACGCGAACACCACCGTGGTGAAGCCATGGTGGCTCTACAAGGATTTCAAGGAGGCGAGCCCGACGAAGCTGTACGGCACCGGGTGGACGCCGGCCGACGCGTCGTTCGCGCTGATCCCCGAGCTCCTCACGGAAGCCGACGGCACGACCACGACGACCGAGGTCCGCGTCTGCAAGGAAGAGGCGTCGACCGCGAACACCGGCACCGTCTACTGGACCGGCCGCAAAGCGCCCGTCGCCGGCACCCCCATTCCCTACGAGCGCGTGCAGGCGCTGCCGCTCGATGACACCTACGCCACCACGTACAAGGGGCAGTCGGTCGCGTGCGACAGCGGCACCGCGATCACGCACTCGACCGAGTGCGGCTGCGGCGTCGGTCTCGAGAAGTGCATGCCCGCGGCGGGCAATGGCACCGAGCCGAACGCGTTCACGCTCCCCTCGGGCGCGATGATGGGCATCGACAAGCCGACGAGCATCGAGAAGACGACGGCCGGCGCTTGGCACCGTCAGTGGTGGTCGCAGGAGGCGGTCCGCTACGTCGAGACCATCGCCAGGGAGGACCGCGACTTCCGCCAGATCCTCACCGGCAAGTGGACGACAGTGAACGGTCCGCTGACGCAGTTCTACAAGTACCACGCGCCCGCGAACTGCTGCGGCAACGCCTATCAGTTCGGCCTCGCGCACCCGGAAGGTCTCGTCGACGCGACGAAGCTCCCGGCGCTCGCGCCCTACGACGTCGCCGAGTGGAAGATGGTCGCCGATCGCGGGCCGCAGGCCTCCGGCATCCTCACCATGCCGGTCTTCCTCTCGAAGTACGGCACCCGCCGCGGTCGCGCGCACGTCATCTACAACGTCTTCCAGTGTCGCCAGTTCGTGGCCGAAGAGGTCAAGCTCGAACCCTCGAACGAGCCCGATCTCTCGAAGCGCGCCGGTTGCGCGACGTGCCACGCGAAGCTCGAGCCGATGAGCGCGTACTTCACGCGTGTCCTCGAGTCGGACTGGACGTTCCTCCCGAAGGAGCTCTTCCCCGCCGACAACGCGACCTGCCGCAACGCGGATCCGAAGAAGATCTCGGGGCAGTGCCGCAACTACTACGATCCGGCGTTCGTCACCACGACGAACGCGTTCCTCCGCGGCGCGCACGCCGCGCCGGCCAACGCCGACGCCGGACCGGCGGGCCTCGGCAAGGAGATCACCGAGTCGCCCGAGTTCGCGCGCTGCGTGGTCTCGAACGTGACGAGCTCGTTCCTCGGTCGTCAGCTCGGCACCGAGGACGGCCCGATGATGACGAAGCTCGAAGAGAAGTTCGTCGAGGGCGGCTTCAAGCTCAGGACGTTGATCCGCCTCCTCGTGAAGGAACGGGCCTACGCCTCGGCGAACAACCTCACCTCGGACGCCTGGCGCGCGCAGGAGGGGCAGTGATCATGTCGAAGAAAGCCCTCTCTCTACAATTGGCGCTCGCCGCGTTCTCCCTGCTCGCCTGCGCCAAGAACCCCGAGTCGACCGAGAATCCGACGCCGGCCGTGCAGTCGACCCCCGCGCAGGATCTCCCGGGACACGGGAGCCTCGCGCAGGATCGCACCCCGAAGGAGGGGCCGCGTCTCCTCCCGGTCGAGGTCTACATGCAGGCGTACCTCGACATCTTCGGCGCGATCTCGCCGCTCGCGGCGGAGCTCGCTGCGCGCGGAAAGGACGGCACGGCGATCTTCGACACCTGGCGCGAGTACCTCGCCTCGCTCGGGATCCCCGACTACGAGAAGGACATCGGTCGCGTCACCCAGACGAACGCGATGATGCTCGCGACGTTCGAGCGCGTCGGGATCGCGCTCTGCGATCGCGCCGTCGAGCGCGACATCAAGGCGGCGGCGCTCGTCGGGCTCGAGCAGCGCGCGGTCTTCGCTTTCGACCTCACGGCGGGCCCGCCCACCGCCGAAGAGTTCGCAGCACGCTTCGACGTGATGCACCGCACGTTCATCGGCTACCCCGCGAGCCTCGCGCCGTCGACCACGGCGGGCCTCCGCACCAAGCGCTTCTACGATCTCTACAACGAGACCGTCACGCGCCACAGCACGGCGGCTGCGCCCAAGGGCTTCACGCCCGCCGAAGCCGGCTGGGCGGCCGTCTGCTACGGCCTCGTTCGCCACCCCGAATTCCACACGTACTGAAGGCGAGCCGAAAAATGAGCTTCGATCGTCGTTCTTTCCTCAAGTGTCTCGGGTGCGCAGGTGCCGGCGTCGGCGTCTCCGCGCCGCTCCTCCGCGCCCTCGCCGAGCCCACCGCCGGCCAGGAAGAGTTCTTCATCCTCGTTCACGCCTCGGGCGGCTGGGACGTCACGGTGTGGGCCGATCCGCGCAACGAGGCGGTGGGGCTCGTCGATCCCGCGTCGACGCGCAACACGGACTACGCGTCGCTCCGCCTCTGGAAGGACGACACCGGCGAGATCACGCCCGGCGAGAAGAGCTTCGCGCCGGTCGTGCGTGGCGGACGGGTGTTCGGGCCCGCGATCGGCGACCTCGCCGACAAGCACGACCGCATCACGGTCGTGAACGGCATCGCGGTGAACACCGTGAGCCACACCGACGGGACGGTCTTCGCGGCGACCGGCCGTCACCTCGCGGGTGGCCGCGTCCCCGCGAGCAGCGTCGACACCATCCTCGCGCACGAGTTCGGGACCACGCAGATCCTCCCGAGCGTCTCCGTCCGCTTCCCCTCGTCGTTCGTCGGGAGCACGCTCGATCGGCGCGCGATGCCGCTCCTGGTGGACGGCATCGGCTCGATGGGCCGCTCGCTCGCCCGGACCAACACCCGCATGACCGTCGAGGATCGCAACGCGGTCACGGCGATGCTCTCGCAGGAGGCGCTCGACCTCTCGAAGATCAGCGCCGAGCCGGGCAGCATGCTCGGCTTCAAGCTGCAGCTCGAAGCGCTCGAGAAGATGCAGGGGGCGTCGATCCAGGCGCTCTTCGACGCGAACAAGCTCAAGGCGGCGCAGCCCGGGTTCAACCACGCAGCGCCGCTGGTCGGCGCGTCGGGCGTGAACTTCGCGTTCGCCGTCGAGGCGATGAAGGCGAACCTCGTCCGCACCGTCTCGTTCTCCATCGGCGGGTTCGACACGCACAACAACGCGTACCTCGATCACGGCCAGCGCCTGCAGGAGATGTTCGACATGTTCGCGCGCCTCATCGAGACGCTCGACGCGACGCCGCACCCGACGAAGACGGGCGCGAAGCTCTCCGAGCACACGCACATCATGGTGGTGAGCGAGTTCTGTCGCACGCCGCAGATCAACCTGACGATGGGGCGCGACCACTACCCGAACGGCTCCGCGCTGATCATCTCGCCGAAGTTCAAGGCGCAGACCTTCGGAGCG